>WJKO01000104.1 GCA_014729055.1 Promethearchaeota archaeon
GTCTAAAAGCGCTTAAATTTAGGAATACTTGGTTAGCCACCTCATGCGCAATAATTAAAAAAATTGGATAAAACATCATGAATACAATTGAAGATAAATTAATGGAATTGTGGAAGAATAGGAAATCAGATCCTTTAGGAATTGCAAATGAAATTTCTGAAGTGATGAAAGAAAAGAATTTTTCTGTTCATAAAATCGCTCTTATTCTAGGAACGAGAGCAGCTGAGGTGGCCGTTTATCAAAATTTAGCTGCCCTTGATACCAAAGCTCAACGATACTTCAAAGAATACAATCTTCCTGCGTCTTTGGCGCTAGATCTTGTCAATGAAGAAGAAGATGTTCAAAACAAGATCTTAAATAAGCTGTGCGATAACCTTAGCAATGAAACAGATATTTATGAAAAATTCGAATCAATAATCAATGAAGAAAAAACAGAAAGCATATCCTGGCGTGCAGAGATCGGGCCAGAACATATTATGCATTTATCCACAAAGGCAAAATCATATAATATTTTGTCAGCTAAACAGCGGAAAGCCCTATTTAGTATTGGTCTACAGCTTAAAAAGAAAAAAAAATTAAGTTCAAAACAAAGAAATTATTTGAATGATCTCTTAGATAAATGCAAAGAGAAAAAATTGATTTCAGATTCTTGTTATGAAGAGCAATGTGGACTATGTAACTATATGGTCAATTTGATTAATAAAAAATAAGTGGAAATAAAAAAAGAAGATACCCAGAAAGCATCAACTGTATTAGCAACAAGTTTATCCCATTCCGAGTTAGATTTTTTTCTTGAACGTTATCTTCCTGCTCAGCTTCTTCCTTCCGATTCATCCGGAATTAAAGGCACCAAATTTCATAAAGCTTCACTCCTTGTTGAAGCTAGAGGAAGCGAACTTCTGGCTGATGCAGATTTAAGAAAGCATTTAATAAAAGGAGATCCGGGAATAGCCACAATATTGGCTTGCGATCCAAAGGAAGATGAAATTTCTCTTGATAGCATAGCTATTAAAGCTTGGCATCCAGGAAAAGGAACAGCAAAAGAGTTTGTTAATACCTTAGGATTACCGCCGATTTTCGCAGGTATCCCATCCCATGCTAAGCCAAAAACACTCGAGGAAATAGAGCCAAAGCATAAAATTCCGCCTTTATTGCCTTTCCAAGAAGATGTTGTCTCCCAAGTCATTAAGATACTCCATGGATCAAACGGTCATGAGGCCATGATTTCCCTCCCGACAGGAGCAGGAAAAACACGTGTGGCAATGGAAGCCATTATAAAATTTCAAAAATCAATTAAAGAAGGAATAATTATCTGGCTCGCCACTACTGGAGAAATTTGCGAACAAGCTTGCCAGACATATCTCGAATTACTAAACGCATATCCGCCATCTCAAACATATCAGCTGCATCGATATTGGGGAAGCCATGAGCTGAATTATAAATTTGAAAGAGGATTGCTCGTTGCCTCAGTTCAAAAAATGCGGAGTCAAACGGAATTTGAATCAATCCCCTATTTTATGCTGAAGCGCCTTAAAGCAATATTTTTTGATGAAGGACATCATGCTATTGCTCCTACATATGCCGAGACTTTACAATATCTCGAACAAGCAGGAGAAAACGAAAAAATTCCTATTATAGGACTAACGGCAACTCCTGGAAGAGGAAGTGATCCAACCAGTGAAGCTAGTCATCGCTTAGCTAAACGATTCGGGAGACGACTTATTATACCCAAAGGGAAAGAATGGGAAAATCCTGTCGAACATCTTCAAAAAGAAGGAATACTTAGCAGGGTAGATCCTATCACTATCCGCACTAATATCGATTACCAACTCACTGGAAGAACGGCGGATTATTGGGATAATTTCAAAGATTTTTCTCCTAAATTTCTCGAAAATATGTCAAGGGATGTAAAAAGGAATGCCATAATTATTGACCAAATAAAAAAACATGCTTTTGATAAACGCGGTATAATTTTCGCGTGTACGGTAGAGCATGCTGAACATTTGGCCTTTATCCTGAAAAAAGCTGGTTTCAAAAATGCAACCGTTACAGCAGAAACACGTCCAGAAATTAGAGAAATGAATTTGAACGAGTTTAAGGAAGGAAAATTAGATTATTTAGTAAATTTTGGGATCCTAACAACCGGAATAGATCTCCCTTCCATCAATGTTATTATTCTTGCAAGACCAGTCTCCAGTCAAGTTTTATATGAGCAGATGGTTGGAAGAGGACTTAGAGGGCCCAAGTTTGGAGGAACAAATAAATGCATAATTCTGGATTTTGAAGATAACATTCAATATCATGGCAGGCCCCTGGCCTACAGTCGATTCAGATGGTTATGGGATTTAACTACAAACGAGATAAATGAGGAACAAGTTGAGTCCATTGATGAAAGCACTAAAATAAAAGAAATGATTGCTGCAGGCGAATCAGATCAATTAGAGTTTAAATCCTCTTTAAGGTGGGATTACAAAGCTGAACAGGCAAATAAAAAGCTGGAATATACTGTAGCAAAAACACTATCCGCCTTCATGAATACAAATGGCGGGTCACTGATAATTGGCATAAATGACGATGGTAAAATTTTAGGTCTTGAAAACGATTTTAAAACTTTAGGAAAGAAACAAAATAAAGATGGATTTAAATTACATTTAATAAACAATATCAATAATTATATTGGGAAAGAATATCACACTTTCCTTTCTGTGAAAATTGAGGAAATAGATAATAAATTAATATGCATAATTGATGTATCCCCCAGCGATAAACCCGCTTTTATTAATGATGATCAATTTTTTATTCGTACTTGTGCTTCCAGTCAGAGGCTTGGGATAAGAGAAGCACTTGATTATGTCAGTTCTCATTGGGGGGATTAGATAAGGATTTGGATAAAAATCGTTTGCAGCCAATATTATTA
>WJKO01000105.1 GCA_014729055.1 Promethearchaeota archaeon
ACGTCCGTGACAATTTTCTTAAACATAGTCTTAGGATCTTTATCATCAATGTCTATCTTCTTCCCATTGGAAAGGTAAACTTCAAATTTTTCCGACATAACTTATTCTTGAACTTATATTCCTTTAATTGTTTTCATTTTAAAACAAAAGGTATATCACCATGATTCAGAAAATACGGATTTCGATCGGTTCAGCATCGAAACTTGGTCTTCGAAAGATCAGTATGGATGCGTTCCCTACCAATATTCATTTATTAACCTATAATTCGGGTGGTTGCGTTGCTAATTGCGCATTTTGTCCGCAATCTAGATATACCTTTAAAAAATTGGAACAAATTCCAAATTCTCAGAAATTCTTATCACGAGTAAATTGGCCGATTTTTTCATTTCCTAAATTATTAGATATTTTAAAGACGAGATTTCCGAAACCTGGTATGGATCCCGCGGAGGAATTTCAGAGAATTTGTATACAGAGTTTAAATTATCCTAAATTTTCAGATGAAGTTCTGGAAATATTAAAAAGCATCTCATCAATTACGAATATCCCAATATCATTAGCAATACCACCCGTAAAAGATGAATTCATATATCAATATAAGGAAAGTGGTGCTGAAAGAATATGCTTCGCCCTTGATGCTTCCACCCCTAAGTTATTCACAAATATAAAAGGTAAAGGAAATTCTGGACCATATGTATGGGAAAAACATATAGAGAGATTGCAACGTGCAGTTCAAATATTCGGTAAAGGATACACGACAACTCATCTTATCATAGGATTTGGAGAATCTGAATATGACGCTCTGCATTTAATCTATAAATTGAAAAAAATGGGGATTCTTACTGGACTCTTTCCTTTTTGCCCTATTAAAAATACAAAATTTGAAGATCATAATAAACCTTCTATTAGACAATTTAGAATTATTCAATTGGGTAAATATTTGATTGATACATCTACAAAATCATTTGAAGATTTTCAATTTTCTGAAAGTGGATCTTTAATTTCATATAATATATCACAGCAAAGATTGCAAGATATAATTAACACTGGAATACCATTTTTAACGTCTGGATGTCCGGGTTGCAATCGACCGTATTATACTTCCTCGCCGAGTGAAGAACAATATAACTTTCCAAGATCCTTAACCACTTCGGAGAAAAAAAAGATTCTAAAAGAAATAAAGTTAAATTAAAAGAAGTAGAGATATAACATAATGGACTCTGAAAACGACGTCCCAACATGGCGGGTATTACCATTTCAAGTAAATGACGGGATAACAAATATGGCAATAGATGAGGCAATTTTATTGGCCAGATCTGATAATCTAGTCCCAAACACCATCCGATTTTATAGATGGGATCCATCAACGGCATCTATTGGGCGGAATCAAAGCCTCTCGAGAGAGATCGATGTAGAAGCTGCTAAAAAAAATAATGTTGATATCGTTCGGAGAATTAGTGGTGGTGGTGCAGTCTATCATGATCACGAAGCTGAAATAACGTACGCAGTTATCGCTTCCGAATCTGATATTCGAACAATTTTTAAAAATATCCTTGATGAATTGTATTGCGAAGAAGAAGGCGATACTGAAGAAACTAAAGATCAAAAAAAGAATTCCAAGAAATCATTTTTTACAGTCGATAGTTCTTATCATGTTATCACTAAAGGGCTTGTCTCTGGTCTACAAAATATGGGCGTCGAAGTGGATCAAGGTGTTATTCATTGTCCTGCACTGTTTATAAACAAAAGAAAAATATCTGGAAATGCACAAGCACGAAGAAAAGATATTATTTTGCAACATGGTACTGTTCTTCTTCATGTTGATGCGGAATTTATGTATACTATTCTAAAAGCTCCAGAAGGCGTTACAAAGGGCAAAATGGTAGCATCAGTTAAAGCTAAAGTTACAGGATTATTTGATACGATAGAGCCAATATCAGATTATGATTTTCAGATAGATATGATCAAAGGATTTGAACAAGCGCTCCATATTAATTGTGAAATGGGAGAATTGTCCGAAAAAGAATTGAAATTAATTCAGGAAATTAAAAAGAAACGATATTCTGATGATTCTTGGCTTAACAGACTCCCCTAAGGCGATAGAAATAAAGAACTCTTATAAATTACCCTCATATTTTTCCCATAATTCTCGAAATATGCCGATTGATAGAAAATATATCATGGAAACTCTCATTTCTCGCAAAATTATTAAAGAAAGTTCTGAGGTTTCCAAAATAAGATATTCTACATTGGAACATAATCAAAAAGAAGTAATTCAAAAACTCATCCAAGAGATATCAACCCAAAATTTTGATAATATAATCACTATTTTCATACCTGGATCGGGTTTCAAATCATTAAGTGTCACGGGAAATTCATGTGAATTATCTTGTGAACACTGTGATAGGAAATATCTTGAGATAATGCTAGATGTCTCTGACGAATCTAAGTTAAAAGAAAAATTAGACCAGCTTGTGCTAAAAGATTATAATGGTTGCCTTGTTTCTGGAGGTTGCACTGAAGATGGAAAAGTTCCTTTTTTGAAATTAAGAAATACCTTGAAAGAGTATAGAAAAAATACTAATTTGATTTTCAATTACCATACGGGGTTACTTAACGAAGGGGAAATAAAGGAATTTCGTCAGTTGGATCCACATATCGTATCTTTCGATTTTACTTTAGATAATGAAATCATTCATAATATTTATCATCTAAATCTAAAATCCGCTGAAGATTATAAAAAGACTTTCAATCTTCTCAAAGAGAATAATATTAGGGTGATTCCTCATATCACAATTGGTTTAAATTATGGTTGTGTAAAAAAAGAATTTGATTCTTTGGTTTATCTTAGAGATTATAAACATGATTTAATTGTATTTATCATTTTAATACCACCTGTAAATAATAGCGCATTTAGACTCGTGAAAAAGAATGAATTATTGGATATTTTGGTGGTTGCAAGGTTGATGTTTCCTAAAACCGAGTTATCATTGGGTTGCATGCGACCGAGAGGTCGAAATCATCAAGAGTATGAGAATTTCGCAATAAAAGCGGGAATAAATAGGATGGTTATACCTTCAAAGGAAACGTTAGACCTATTGAAAAAAGAAAGTTATAATATTTTAAAATTTAATGCATGTTGTGCTGTGCCATTAGATTTGCTAAAAAAAGAAAACTAATATTACTAAACTCAAGAGGGTATCATTTTGGAACCAATAATTATTATTTTGATAATTTTTGTGCTCATTTCGTCGATCTTATTCCCCCCAGTTATGGTCTTATATGCATTTATTGCGTTATATCCTATTGGGTTAATAATAAAACATAAAACTGGCGACTTTCATCCTCATTGGACATTTGGGGGCGATCAAACTACCCAGATCTACGTATACTTTCGTTCTCAGAATTCAATAACATGTAGACTTACATATAAAAAAACGGATTCTATTGAGAATAAAGATAGATGGAACAGTATTGACGAAATAGATTTTTTGGTATCTGATTATAATACCCCTAAGGTTAAGACTGATAAACACGGTGAATACATCCCCAAATCTCGAAGTGAATCGTCTGAAAAACATATATTCTTTATCGACAATCTTGACCCAGGGGCTGAATATGAGTATAAAATATCTGATGCTGCAAATGAGACTCAGATTACAAGCGGAATATTCTACACACAAGAATTAGTCCCCGAAACAAACTTCAAATTTGCCGTCTTTGGAGATTTACAGATTGCAGAGAACTTGGAGATTATTGAGAGTTATTTGTTATATCTTATGAGGAAGAACAACCCCGAATTAATCTTAAGCTTAGGAGACAATGTTCATAAAGGTACAGATATAAATTCTTGGCGGATTCACAGCGTTATCCTGCGTAAATTATTAGCTTCCCGTCCGTTTTATACAACTCCTGGTAATCATGATTATAGTGATGATTATGGTTATACGATGGCGAATGAAGCATTGATGCTCCCAATAACAAAAACTGATAGATGGTTTTACTCAGTTAGGTATAATCGCGTATATTTCATATCTCTTTTAACAAGAATGCTTTCAAACGAGGTTTTACAACAAAAACAGCAAGATTTTCTAGAAAAAGAACTAAGAACGGCAAATGCATTAATAAATGATGATAAAGTTGACTGGATTATTATCTTTACGCACGTGCCATGGTGGGGTCCTCCTTATAACAGACATAAGGTAATTGATGAACAAGAACAGTTCATAAGAGAACATTGGGTGCCCCTTTTTGAAAAATATGATGTTGACTTGCACTTTGCGGGTCATAAGCATTCTTATTGCAGAGATAAAAATAAAATAATTACGGGTTCGATGCACGGGGTTAGGAATTATCCAGAAGTTACCAAAGAAAATTATTTTTTAAGAAATAGTCATCAATTTTGTTTGATCCATGTTAGTAAGAATCAACTGAAAATTGAAGTTAAAACATGGCTTAATCGGAACATTGAAGTTGTCAAATTTCAAAGGAAAGAAATAAAATGAAGCCTATATCCATTTTCCCTTTGGAGGGTATTCCATTAGTAAAAAAAAATGATAATATTGTCGAATTTTTACTTAAGGCGGTAAAAGATACTAATATTAACGGTTTTCAGAACGATGATATATTAATAATTAGTCATACGCTTATTTGTAAAATATATGGATTTGTTTCCAATATAAAGAATATAAAACCCAATCGTATTGCTCAAGAAATCACAAATATAATCAACCGCGATAGGTCAAGTAAACAAGATAGAATCGATCCGAGACACATTCAATTAATCCTCAATCATTCAACTCAAATTCTTAGGTATACTCCCTATTTAATTACCCGTTCTAAACAAGGATTTGTCTGTGCACATTCTGGTATAGACAAAAGTAATATTAAAGGCAAAGACAATTATATTTATCTACCAGATACTCTTGATGAAATCGCGCATCAAATTAGAAAAAAGATTAGTGAACTTTCTGGTGCAAATATATCCATTATTATATCAGATTCTCAATCTCGCCCATTTAGAAAAGGATCAATAGGTGTTGCGGTAGGTATTGCGGGGATCACATCCATGATCGATTTTCGTGGCAACAAAGATCTCTACGGATATGAATTGAAACATTCAATGGTAAATCATGTTGATGAATTATGTTCCGCTGGTCAGCTATTGATGGGTGAGTCAAATGAAGCAGTACCTGCAGTAATTGTCAGAAATTATAATTTTCGAAACCACAAGAATATTGAGAAAAATGATGATATAGATATACAAAATCAATCGATAAATAAAGCAATAAGACCTAAGCAAGATGATCTTTTCAGATATTTAACGCCTGAGGACTTCTTAAGAGGTAGACGTAGCTTTAAAGGACAATTCCTCGATCGGTCAGTTACTGATGGTTTAGTTGAAAAAGTATTTAAAATAGTAAAATTTAGTCCGTCTGCTCATAATAGGCAACCTTGGGAATATTTCTGGATAAGAAATCCGAAAACTAAGGAGAAACTAATTACTGAGATGGGAAACAAATGGAGTCATGATCTGCAAATTGATGGAAGAGCGAAATCTCAAATAGAACAAATGGTAAAAAAATCTATTGAAACATTTAATTCTGCGCCAGTTTTTATTATTGTGACATTAGATAAGTCAAAACTGGACGTATATTCGGATCATAAAAGAAATAAATACGAGAGAATCCTCGGAATTCAATCCGTTGCAGCATCAATAATGTATTTACTATTGTCATTCAGACATAACGAACTTGAAGCATGTTGGTATAGTGCAGGATTATTTGCACAAGATGTTATTTCGATCATCTTAAAACTCCCAGATAAATTGGAACCACAAGCGATTGTAATTGCGGGATATGCGGAACGAATAATAGGTGAGTTTATTTTACCAAGGAAGACTTCTAAACGTGAAGTCAATAATTTTCTTCATATAATTTAGAAAAAATGGAGGAAGATTTGGAAAAAATGCAAGATAATCAAACACCGAAATATGTGATTTTTTCTGGAGGAATTGGTGGTGCAAAATTAATTGAAGGGTTCTATGAATCCGTAGATCCTCGTGAAATTGCCGTTATTTCTAATACAGGAGATGACATCATTCAGTTTGGATTGAGGATATGTCCTGATATAGATATAGTAATCTATACACTTTCTAATATGGTCAATAAAAAACACCTTTGGGGTTTAGAAGGTGATACATTTTCATGTTTAAACATGTTGAAAACATTTTATGGAGCTGGTGCGGATTGGTTTCATATAGGAGATAAGGATTTTGCAACTCATATATATCGTACTGAAATGCTAAAAAAGGGCTATAAATTGTCCAACGTTATTCAGAATATAATAGATAAACTAAAAGTCAAATGTCAAATTTTTCCCATGGCTGAAGAATATATTCCGACTAGATTAGAAACGGATCTTGGCACCTTACATTTTGAAGAATACTTTGTAAAATATCAAACCCGTCCGAAAATACGAAAAATAATATACGGCGGAAGTAACGATGTTATGATCCCAGAGAAAATTGATTCAACTCTGAGCCAATGTGAAAAAATAATTATAGCCCCATCCAATCCATTTTTAAGTATTCAACCAATTCTCGAAATTCCGTTTTATAAAGAAATCCTAAAAAAAAATAAAAAAAAAGTCATCGCTGTAACCCCGATAATTAAGGGACGAGCAGTTAAAGGTCCCACAATTTCTAATATGAAATCTATGGGACTTGAACCGACTTCGTGGGGTGTGGCAAAATATTATCAAGAATTCATATCAAAATACGTTTTTGATGAAAGTGAAGTAATGGCTGATCTTGATATAATAATAGAAAAATATAGAAAATGTGGGATCGAGGCATTTCCGTATGATACCTTAATGAACTCAATCAAAAAAAAGAAAATGCTTGCAACGTTTATCGCTAGGTTGTAAAAGATTTGTAAAGAATAAAAAATACCTAGTTCAAATGGAGAAAAAAAAGAAAAGATGTGCATTGTCTCTTATTATTTTTGAATCAATTAAGTTAAGTCTCTTCTGGCGTTTTTCTTCTGATCTTAATGGGCGTAAGTGATAGAGTGAAGTCAGGGTTTTTCCGTTTGTATATTAACAAGGCAACTACTACGGCGACTGCAACTGAACCCACAACAATCAATACAATTGCCCAGATGGGAAAACCTTCACCGCCGATTAATATTGTCGGTAAGTCATATTGATTGACTTTGATATTTATTATTGTTAATTCTTCAGGTGTTGTAGTAGAAGCATTTAATTCAAGGAAAACTACATCGGACACGAAGCCAAACTCCATCGATAAATTAAGATTCGTTTCGGGAAACCCACCTGATGAATAATATTCCTCAAATGTACTATTAATCTCATATATCCCAGCGTCATATGTGTCAATGTATTCAAATGTTGTCCAAGGTTCTTGTTTTGCAGGGAATATCAATCTCGCACTATTTATTGTTCCATTTATGACATTTAGGTTTATCTGGCTCCAATCATAACGATTTCTCGGATTAATTTTCACATAGACATAATCTAACTCACTTGCATTGAATGAAAATGAATTGTCTGTCGGGAGATCGGTAAGATTTTGATCGGCGGCATATATAGTAGCAATATTGTCTCCAACGTCATAGGATTGTACAATATAATTATCGGATGGTTTGTATACTCCAGCAGTGAGGTTAAACGCATCTCCAAATGCGAGAGATTCATTATTAAATTGCCCACTATAGTTAAATATTGGAATGTTATTGAGCGCAATGAATAAGATTCCTTTTCTACTTTCATGGTTGAAGCGCAGATCATGGTTTTCCACTTGAACTGACCAAAAACCACCAGCGGAGATATTCAACTCCTGGTTATCCCAAGATTTCTCGCTAATAGTATAATAGAGATCATTACCTTTTGTATCATCTATGTCCATTAGGAGATATGCATCCAAATCAAATGTTATTGGTCCTTCAAAACCACCCTCCTTTAGAATTCTCATTGAACGAATCCAAGGTTGTGGTGTAAGTGAAGTTGAGCAATAAATACGGACTAAATAGATATCACGACCACCAGTGCCCGGAACATTATCAAATATATCATCTGGACCATTATATGTATCCCAATCTACCATACCTGCTGCATCTGAATTCCAATGAACTAAGCCGTCTTGTGCAAGAGCCCAATTTCCATCGTCTGTTTCATCAACAAATTCATCTGAGACTGGATTAAAAGACATCCAACTCGAACCAGTCCAATAATCCCAACTGAAATAATCTGCTGTTGGTGGTGTTTCCACATCAATATAAACACCATTAAACTTTTCTTCCATTCCAATAAAAAAGCAGTCACCAGTACCGCTATCAGCTGACCTTATTGGTACTAGTGTAGCTTCGCCCCATGCCACTTCATCAACATATTGGGTGAATTGATCGGGACTTTCATCATAGAGTGTCGCCAGTTCGGCATTTTTATAAACTGCTGTGTTTCCATATTCAAACAATGTATCATTCATGTCACTGCTTAATGTAATATTATATCCATAATTCCAGAAGTTTTCATCCATAGTCATTTGATATGCTGCACCATAGGTTGGCATAGTTGGAGATTCTTCAGGTCCATCTCTCCAATACTCTAAATTCATTTTTGTATAACTATCACGATTAAGATCCTCATCTGGTTCCTTTGTTAAAACGTCCATACTTCCAATCGGAGTAATTTTATTAGTTATCTCAATATATTCGGTCTGCAAAGATCCCGAATGATACACAGCAAAATAGTAGGTTCCAGGCTCAAGCAAAATGTTATAGCTTGATATTGCAACGTAATCATTGTTCTCTACTTGAGCAAACGGGTAATAAGCTAAGCCATCTCTTCCTGTATATACTATGTCCCCTAATAAATTGTATATGGATGGGGAAGCAGGACCTTTATCCCCAAAAGCTAAGAATAGTATCGACTGTTCTGATATTTTTATTTTCCTTGCAGCTACTCCTTGTGATTTAGACACAGAAATTAACTCTGAGTCATTCGGATCCATACTAGTTGCTTTTATACTCTCAAATTCGAGACTATATTTTAGTGGATTCATTTCAGCCACTCCATCATCGACCCACGTGAAGAAATCCGGATTGTCAATGGTAATAAGCACTTTACCCTTTCCATACATTGGTAAAATTTTATTGAACCCTTCATTTATTCCAATCGTCAATGTATCAATGTCGCGATTCCAAAATGCATTAACAACTGCGGTACCATATTCAAATTCTAATAAATATTTGTAAAACTTCTCAAGGCTGTTAACTTTCAAAGACCAAACATTCATTGAATATGAAGGGTTGTTAAATTCATCATCTCCGACTTCGGGACCTATTTCATAGTGTTTCCCCATATATATGGATTTTGGCTTATGATATGTATATTTAATTTTAATTTGTGCATCTGCTGTTGGAATGTGAAGTTTATATTCGCCTGTTTCAAAAACAGCGAAATAGAAATATTTACCCATCGTAGTTCCACCTATATACTCAGTATCTGGCAATTGGTCAGAGATAAATTCTATTTCCTCACCATTCGGTCCCAAGACTATGACATTTGCGGGATTATAGTTCAAATTACCTAACCAAACTTGATAAATTCCGGATTTTCTTGCTTTGATAGTAAATACTGTGAGTACATCAGTAGGATATACTGTCAATTCGCGATTTCGTGATAATTCATACGGAGTTGATACAATTTCTACGTTATAACTACCCAGATCTTCTGAATTATTCTCTGCATTCAAGTAATATGTGTTAAACTCGTTTAAATTATCATGATACCACTGATGCGTAAGATCCATATGAATAGGATATTGATATTCAAGATCATCTCCTTCTGGAACAATAACACCACCTCCTGATAAATCATTTCCAAACATATCCGTATAAGAAAAATCACCGGATATACTTGAAGTAATTTGAATGGAGCCGAGATAGGGTTCATTAACCCTTAATATAGTCCGACCTATTTCTAAATTATCGGTAGTAGTGATCGTTCCATTATCAGGAAACTCGGCTGCGAACGCTTTCGTAGCCATAATTAAAGGCATAATAAAAATTGCAAGCCATACTAATGCTAATATTTTAGTTTTCTTCATTTTTTTTGTCCTCCTACCTTCTCTTTAGTTTTAATTTTGACGTTATTTTTGATAGATCTATTCTGGCTCCAGGATTATTCTTTTTGTAAATAAACCAACCGACAACGCATGCGACTGCAATTCCTCCAACTACAATAAGAACGATTGCCCAGACTGGAAATCCGGGTTCTCCAATGATAATCATGTTTAAATCAAATTGATTAACTTCTACATGTATCAATGTCAGATTTTCGGGTACTGCAGTCGTAACGGCAAGTTCAAGATATATAAGATCACTCACAAATCCAAATTCCATAGACATATTGTAATCGAATTCGGGTAATCCTCCTGAGGCATAATATTCAACGAAATCACTATCAATATCGAATATCCCACTACCGTAAGTATTAATGAGTGTATTTATTGTATCATACGAATAATGCGCTGGAAAGATGAGATTTGCACCGGTTACTGTCCCATTCACAACTTTAAGATTTATTTGGCTCCAATCATATGTGTTTCGAGGAGTGATTCCAATGTAAACGTAATTTAATTCACTTGCATTAACAGAAAATGAGTAATCGGTTGGCAGTTCTGTTAAATTTTGATCTTTGCTATATTTGGTTGCTACATTTTCGCCCACATCGTAATTTATTATTTGACTATTTCCGACCGTTCGATATATTGCTACTGACCATGTCAAAGAATCATTCAACCTATGTGCATTCCCTGCTGCATTCCCTTTAAAATCATATATAATCAAATCTGCAAGAGCAATAGAAAATATTGCACCTCTCTCTTCAAAATTAAATCTCATAGAATTTGTATTATCTACTACAGTCCATTTACCTTGTCCGTTTCCAAAATATTGGTTATTCCAAGTTGTATCGTCTACTTCGCAATATGCAACCTTTCTGTCCCGATCATCTGTGTCAAATGAGACCCATGTATCAAGGTCAAAACGAATTCTGATGTATTTTTTTACATTCGTTATTTGCCGGACTTCTGGGATTGGAAAACTACTTCCATAACATATACATCTAATAAGATATAGATCTCTGCCCCCTGTATCCGGAACCTCTGTACCAGTATTCTCTCCTCCATTGTAAAATGCCCAGTTGTTCATATCACCAGTACCTGGATCCCAACTAATTGTTCCATTAATTTCCAATGAATGGGTTCCATTATGAGTTCCATCTAAAAATCCATCAGAAGTTGAAAAAGTCTCCCAACCGCTTCCTTGCCAATATTGCCAATAGTATATATTTGCTGTTGCGGGACTTAATATTTCAAGATCCATAGAGTACCATTTTTCTTCACATCCTATAATAAATGCATCTCCATAGGTTTGAGCCGTGAAAGGAACTAATGTATCATTACCTGGCTGAATTCCCTCAGTGTAGTTGAAAAAGTCATTTAATTGATCATCCCACATAATTCCAAGATCTAAAACCTCATTTTCATCGAAAATATGAGCATTATCCTCCGCATTAAGTGTGAGATTATATTCCCAGTTCCAAAAATCCGTGCCTGCCGTAAATTCCAAGCCATTACCATAGCATTGTCCTTGATCCGTGCCTTCTGGCATATTTTTCCAATCTTCGAGAGTAATATCAGTAAATTGAGATTCGGGTATATTTTCGTCTGCATCCTTAGATAACACATTTGTGTTACTAATGGGAATGACTTTGCTTGAAAATTCCATATATTCTGTAGTTTCCGAATTTGAATGCATAAACGCGCAAAAATAGGTACCTGGTTCAGCGAGGATTACATAATAACTCATTCCTCCGTATGGGTCAATAACTTCTTGGGTTTCAGGATAATATGCAATACCATCTCGATTTTTAAAAACAATTTTATTGGCTCGTGAATATAAATTTGGAGAATTGGAACCAATATCAACATGTTCCAAGCATAAAATGGATGTATCTTCTATTTTAATTTTCTTAGCTACTGCGCCTTCGCTTTTACTTACCGCAATCGTTTCTTTTGTATTCGGCTTATGTTTTTCCGCGGAGATTTCTTTAAAAAGCATTGAATATTTTACTGGTTTAGATTCTTGAATCCCATCATCAGCCCATATAAAGTAATCTGGATTATCAATTACAATGAAAACCTTACCCCGAGTTATCATCGGTAAGATCTGATTAAATCCTTCATTGAAGTTGACAATTTGTGTTTGCTCCCCTAAATTATAAAAAATCTTATCTATTGGTGCACCATATTCGATATCATAAAAATATGAATAAAACTTATTGAGATCTCTAACTTTCACCGAATAAACGTTACACGAATACTCAGGATTCATAAATGATGTCGAAAATGGATCTGGTCCTACATCTATTTCAGAATTCATATTGATGGTTTGAGGGTTGAGATATTCACATCGAATTTTTATTTTTGCATCAGATGTAGGAAGATAAATCCTATAAGTTCCAGTAGCAAATGCTGCAAAACAGATGTATTTTCCCAAGGTCACACCACTTAAACGTTGATTATCTGGTAATTGGTCATTATAAAACTCGATATTTTCACCATTTGGACCAAGAATAATAACATTACCGGGTGTATAAGTAAGATCTGAGAGCCATAACTGATATATTCCGCTTTTACGCGCTTTTATTTGGATAAGGGAAACAAGATCAGTGGGATAGATAATGCTATCATCACCCCCCAATCTGAGGTCATAAGGTTTGGAATTTACTGTTACATCATAATCCCCAAATACCTCAGAATTATTCTCAACGGTGGCATAAAACGTATTAAATTGATTCAAGTCATCATAATACCATTGGTTGCTTATGTCTTGTCGGACAGGATAAAATAATTCCGCTTCTGAGGTGTCTGGCACAGTATCAGTAGCAGTAAGTGCATTACCAAATACATCCTCATAGTTGAATTGACCTGGGAGCGTTGAACTAAATTCCAAGCTTGCAATGGTAGGTGATTCCAATCTAACGATTGCACGACCCTTAGGCAAGCTTTCTGTGTTAGTAATTACCCCTTTGTCATTACCAAGGGCAAACACAAGCACACTCGAACCCATGGATATTATAGTTATAGAAAGCAAAAATATTGCTAAAATTTTGGTTTTATTTTTCATTATTAAACAGTACTAATATTTGGGTACAAACTTGGACAGTATAATAATGCTTCGTTTGGGCTCGGTACTGCTCGAGCTATCTTGCGGTCTTGGGACGGCAAGAGTTTGGTATTTGGTATTTCTCGGTTAGTTACACGCCCTTATTGCAGAGACGGGCGCCGACGGCTATTGAAGCCGCCTTATCGCGGTGTTTAAAGTCGATCCATGATCCGTTTTCGCTGATAGCCGCCATATTTCCCCGCTGAATCGGCAGAAACTCCATATAATACGACTTATTCGCCTTATCATAGCGCCTAATCATGTATCCCTTGACATGATGCCGTGGTTTGGATTTTAAAGACAGATTATCCTTGTAATATTCGGAACTGGTGTGAGATGCATTCACTTTTGCAACCCGACGCCCTTTTACAACCGCTAAATCTTTCATTCTCGACACAATCTGGGCGTGTGTAAACCCTTTCATTGCACTCCAGCTGAGCTTTTCGAATCCATCAGTCGTTGTCTTGTATCGCTCTCCGATCCGCGTGATACGTACTGCTGTATTGTGTGAAATAAATCTGCTGCGTCTATCAACTTTATTCTGCGAGTGTTTGCTTATATTCAAGTAGACCGAAGATAAAGGCGACTTTCTGGTCGATTTGGCAAGCAGCTTTTCCGCAACAACGGTAGAAGACCGATTTTTCCGCTTCATTCGGTTGAAGTCACATGTTACGCGTTTTTTAAGCACCTTATACAGCCGCTGAATACGCCGGTATTTTTTATTATTGTTCCCACGCTTCTTGGTCCGGTTCATCGTAACCAGATATGCGCCGCAAATCCTGTATAATAACACATATAATACTTTCTCCGCTTTCATTGCCTCTCTTTGGTTGTCCTTGTTCCGAATTGGAATGCACGCTTGATTTACTAACTGCTGCAAAACGGCAAGATGACCGGATGAATTCTGCAAGGTAGCTAAATGATTGAAGAGCATACCGAGTCGCGTTTTTGATCCTCTATCGCGGAAAACACGGGTTCTATTGGGATAATTTGAAGACATATTCGCCGGCGTATAATTCGCCGAAATCTTATCTGTAATCTTCGCATTCTCAAGAAGATTATCCAACTTCATTGCCTTTACCTTTTTCGCTAAGGTATTTTTTTCTGTGCACTGAATCAACTCACAGACCTTTTCTCGCAGATTCTTGGGTAAGCTCAAGTCAGCGCAGATGTCATCATATGTTTTGCCTGCAAATGCAACAGGACCCTCATCAATATAAAATGATTGTTTCGGATGAATACATTTATTTTTTTTCTCAGCCACGATGCCAACTGCAGAGGTCCGCATACCAACGTCCCAACTGGAGAACTTCCCGTTCTTATCGGGTCTTTTCGGAGTTGATATCAGCCCATCCGTATAAGGTACATTGAAATATATTTTCTTTTTACTTTTCACGATTAATTGCTGTTTTTTAGGAACAAATTCCTTCACAACGGTATTTGTCCCGCCGTTAATTTTATTGTTTTTAGTGGATTTATCCTGTTGTTTTACGGGAATGGGGCTCAATCGGTTGCTTGAGAATTCTGCCACTCCATAGGTTTTATTTAAAATATTTTCCAGATCGAGCTTTTTCCCATCATAGTTTTGAGAACTTTTGATTTTCCTTGCAATGCACTTTAACTCGATCGGTGTAATTTTGTTATGGTTTGACTTATATCTGTAAAATGATGCCTTATCATCTTCCTTTTGGTCGGTGTCAAACACAATGATATTGCTCTTAAACTCTGGTTTATGTTCATTCAAATAATCGAGCCGCGTTTCCTTTTTATTAAGAAAATCAGACCATTTTTGATCCAAGGTAGTGTATAAAGTATTCACGATTTGTTCAAAATCTTGTTTCGTTGCAAGTGATACGGCCGCATTTCCTTTAAAATGTTTCTTCATCAGTTGCCATGTTTTCTTGTTGGTATTCTTGTTTGATATATTTTCATGTTCGCTGATCAATCGTGACCGCATACGAGAAGGGGTATCTCCGAGCACGTGCAAGATTTCTATTTGAGTCTGTGATAACCCTTGAAATGTAAATCGTTCTTTCATCTCATTATATTTTACAGAAGGAGAAACAGATTGGGCTACTCCGCGTGTTATTGCTTTAAAGCACAGATTTCTTGCTTGTTTTAAAGCGTTAGCAATATATGCCTTATTGATAGTTTTTCCGATTTCCTCAAATCTCTTATATCGCTTATAGGATGCTTGAGCTAGCTTGGCATTTCCCAACTTTCTTTTTGCCGCTTTCAAATATGATTTCTTGCTCTTTGAAAGATTAGTCATGAAATCTTCATACGTTTTACTGCTACTTAAAATTTCGCGACCAATTGCATGTAAATGCACTGCGATCTTAAAGTATCTATCTTTAATGCCCTGGATGAATTCAGTATGCGAAGGTATTGACTGCTGAAAAAGAAATCGTTTAACGATATTTTGTTGTTTTTTTGATTGTTGCTTGGAAAAATCTTTTAGCGTGGCAAGAATGGACCATAGAAGGATCTGTCGGTCAATATTTGAATTTAATATATGAAGCATTCGAGAATATGCTGCATAATTCTGACGACTATAAATGTTCTCCATTTGTGTGCTAAATGCTTCAAATCCGATTCCGCTTATAACGGTAGGTTTGAGTTTGTCAATCGCACTTTTCATTAAGTTTCGATAAGGGGAGTGTGATGTACCTGTATATGCATTAATGAATCCGAGTAACTGCATAATAGGGGCAGCGTCTTTTGCAGATTTAATATTCACTTTAGCGGTGCTTGGGTCAAACAACTCTTGAATGCACCGATAGGTTTTGTCTAAATATAGGTTAACTATTTCATTGTGAAGATGTGCGGTTGACGCTATCAGATTTGGAGCTTTTTTTGCATCTTTAACGGGCTCTATATGTTTTGTTGCTGCGAGGGGGATAATTTTTGAAGAGGAAGGGGAAGAGCTCGGCAGTTTATCGATCAGATCTATAAGATGTTCAGGCATTTTTTCAAGCCGCTCCTTACGCCTTGAATAATAGCGGCGGACTTGGCTTTTAATGCGGTGAAGATTCGTAGGACATTTGGAAACTATTAAAGATAAAATATTGAGCAGATGGGCGTATTTATGTTTTATTGATTCCTTAAACGGCTTGCTCGTGCTTACTTTATTGATATTATCAATAATATTATTTATTTGATAATCTTTACCCATCTTCTCATAGAGGTCGATTAATGCTTTTTTTTGAGACTCTATATTTTGCAAAATCGTTTTGATTTTTTTCTGCAATTTTGCGATGCGTTTTTTAGACTGATCTATTTTATATGTTTGATAATCAATCTCA
>WJKO01000106.1 GCA_014729055.1 Promethearchaeota archaeon
GATTACGAACCTGTATTTTGGAATGAAAAAACACTTGAGATATGATAAAATAAGATTGTAGAAGAACTTAATGAAACCGTTTGTGTACTTCCGCAAACTTTGCTAATGCATCTGCCTTCAACCCATATTCTTCGGCAGCATCTGTATCCATCAATTTCTTAGAAAGATCTGCTGCAGATTTGAAGTGTTTATAGGCAGAATTGAATTTTTCTTTTCTCAAATAATCTCGAGCTTGCTTCAATTCTTTTTTCCGTTTTTCTTGTAATTTAGGGATTTGTTTCACTAATTTCGCTTTTTCTTTTAAAACAGAAGCTTGTTCTTTTTCCCCGAGTTCTTCCGCATATTTAATTGCTTTTTTCAATTCCTTTTCTGCAGAATCTAAATCATTATGTTGTATTGCTTTTTCCGCTTTTTTATTTGATTTAAAAAGCTTATTAGGGATCTTTTTCATTAGATCAAGCATTTTCTTAGCTTCGTCAAATTTACCCGCTTTATTTAGCTTTTTAATACGATCTTTTAATCTGGCTTCCAATTCTTTTTGATTCAATAAGACTGTTGGTGTTTCAAAATATTCATCATATAATGCATCTAGTTTCTTAGATAAAGCACCATCATTATCTTTTAGCATTGGGAGTATTTCATCAGACGCTATTTTCACTTGCTCTCTAAAATTGGTAGGATTATCGGAACTTTTTAGGATGACACCTAAGATCATCTGAAAAGGATTTTTACCGCGTTTAAACTCAGTTAAATAAGACACAATAGATAATTCGGGACTTAAGTATGTATATAGCTTTGTTTCTGAATGCCCTAAACGTAGTTTTAATATAATATTATCGTTAATCTTTTTTTTTTCTTCTTCTTCCGAATAATGCATAGCTTTTATAACGGGCTTAGATTTTGGATCAATTTCTACTATAAAACATCCTACTGGCATGTTAATTAACCTCGAAATAGAATTAGAGTAAAATTCTTTATAATTTTAAAGGAATTTAATATTTATATAGTTATATATAGGAAAATTAAGGAGTTTCGAATAAATCTTGGCAAATGGTGATTCCCAAGAAAAAACTGAATTATTATGTGGTTTTCACAAAAAAGATCTAAAAAAGTTCCATACGGGTAAGATTGCACCCTATGTTTTTCCCGTAGACTACCAGAAAGCTCATAAAGAAGACATTCCACATATTATCGTGCGGATTTTTCTTAAAACTAGCGAAGGAAACTATATTGTGCAAAAACGTTCACAGTCGAAAAAAAGACATAAAGGTCGCTGGACGGATTCTGCCTCTGGTCATGTGAGATATAATGATGATTTCAAATACGAAGATATTGAACAGAATGTCAAGCGGGAAGTACACGAAGAGTTAGGTTGTCAAATTGCGGCTATTAGATTCTGTGAATTTTCACTGGATGAATTTAATGAAGATTGTTATGAGTTAGCATATATCTATGTAGGATTAGTAAATGATAAAATTAGAATAAACAATGATGAAGTCAGCGAAGAAACAAGAGCTTATTCTAAGGAAGAATTACGTGAACTACTAAAGATACCCAGAACAGAAAAAGGTAAACCATGGGTTGAAACCACAAGAGAATTTTGGAAAAAGATTATCTCAGGCAGATATGACAAATTATTTGATCAAATGAATAAAGAAATCAAAGAAATTGAAGATTTAAATGAAAATAAGTTAGAAGAGAACACAACACAAACGCAAAAAAACACGAAAAAAAAATATAAAATTGGTTTGATTATTGGAAGATTCCAACCCGTCCATAAGGGTCATGTAGGGTTAATCCGTGAATGCCTCAAATATATTGAAAAACTTAAAATACTAATTGGTTCCTCGCAATTTTCTGACAAATACAATGACCCATTTAGTTATGACGAGAGAAAATTGATGATAGATTTGGCGTTATCAGATATCGATATCCACCCTAATTCTTACGAAGTTATACCCGTTCCTGATCAATTCAATTTTAAAAAATGGATCCAAAAGGTAGTCGAAAAAGGGGGAGAATTCGATATCTTATTTACCAATAATCTATGGATTGGTCGACTCTTTCAACTTAGAAATAAACAAGTCAAAACCGGCTTAGAATTCGAAATAGAAAAATATAATGGAACAAGGATTAGAGAATTAATTTACAACAAAAAACCACAATGGATTGACTTAATTCCCTCATCAGTTTACAGATATATATCACAACCAGAAATACTGAATCGATTAAAAGATATTGGGCGGAAGAAGAAAAACATGTAATTCCTTATATTTTCTCGTTATTTATAAATTACGTAGAATAAAATTTTTCAAGGAATATTTATCTGTATTTTTTAATGAATGAATTGGAGATACTTTCAAAAGAAGTGATTCAGCTTTTCATCAAGAAAAACTGGCGCTTCTGTTTAGTAGAGACTTCAACAGGAGGTTTCGTTGCTGATTCTCTAACGAATCACGATGGTTCCAGCCGAGCATTTGCTGGTAGCTTGGTATTATATAGCGCATTAGCAAAAAAAGTAATATTAGGCGTCCCAATGGATTTTATTCAATCTGAGGGTCAAGTTTCCAAAAAAATGATTGAAAAATTATTGGAAAGCAGCGAAAGGTTCCCCGTTGATGTTACTGTCGCAGTAACAGGTGTTGCCGGTAATTCGATCGAAGGATTGCCTCGGGGTGTCACATTCATTGGAATCAATATACTTGGGAAGACAAAGATACGCAAATATACATTTTCTGGAACAAGAAGAGAGATAAAATATCAAACTGCAGTTGAAGTGATGAAGCTCTTAATTGAGTTGCTTGAATAATTAATCTTCATTTTGTATAAGCACGGTTGTATAAGGACGGGCGGAAATAGATGATAGACGACAGACTCGTTAAAATTGACGGTAGTATTGGTGAAGGCGGTGGTTCTATTCTTCGATTGGCATCGGGTTTTTCGGTTCTTTTTACCAGACCCATTGAAGTGTATAATATCCGGAGCAGTCGAAGTAAGCCCGGTCTTCGTCTACAACATGTATTAGGGCTACAAGCATTGCGAGACTTAACAGATGGACATCTTTCTCCAGTAAAGGTAGGTACAACCAAGATTAAGTTTACACCTGGAAATGTTTTTCGCGATGAACTAAATATTAAAATTCGAACTGCTGGTTCTATTGCATTATTATCTCAGAGTATCCAGAATGCGGCTATCTTTACAAATAATTCATCAGAATTGGATATTAATTATACGGGCGGAGGAACTTTCGGATTAGGAGCTCCAGATCCATATTATTTAAATAACATTACCTACTATTTCTTCAGCAAAATGGGTTACAAATGTCAAATTGACGTCTTGAAAAATGGATTCTATCCAAAAGGGGGCGCTAAAGCACGATTACACATTGATCCGTTGGAAAAAGATAAAGATCAACTCACTCCAGTTAATTTTGAGGAACAAGGAAATCTGATTAAAATTGGCGGCGATATAATAGTATCCCATAACTTAAAAAAACCTAAGGTCGCAGAGCGAATACATAATGGAATTGTAAAAGAAATGGCAAAATTCGTATCACAAGTAAAATTTGATATTCATCGCAAATATATAAACTCATTAAATCCCGGTGTTGGATTAAATATTTGGGCTCAATATGATTCTGGTGCGGTGGTTAGTAGTGGAACGATTCTGGGAAAACGTGGATTACCCTCTGAAAAATTAGCAAGAATTGCATCTCGAGCTTTAATAGAGCCCATGCAATGTGGAGCTACGGTTGATGAATATCTGGGAGATCAAATAATTCCTCTATTATATCTCTGCGAAGAACCGTCATCAATTATGGTGTCAAAAATATCCTCTCATATGCAAACTAATCTTGATTTATTAGATATGTTTTCAAAGAGAAAATATGAAATAAAAAAAATAGGAAAAGCGTTTCGATTTCGATACTTTGAACAATAACTAGATTTGTTTAGCCTTCTTTGGCGATTTCTAATTCCATTTCTAACTCAAAGATTTTCTGATCTTTTTCTTCTAATTCTTGAGTTTTTTGTGTTAATGTAGTTGTTAGTTCTTGAACGTATCTTTTTGTTGATTCTTCAACACCTTGGAGTTGATTTCTTAATTCTGCGTTTTCTTGTTCCAGTTGTTGGATTTTTTGTTGCATTGCCGCAGTATCAGGTGATGCTGCTTGAATTGTAA
>WJKO01000107.1 GCA_014729055.1 Promethearchaeota archaeon
TACTGAAACATAGATATTTAATCGACATCGTCAAATTATTTTTCGATTTGCATAATTTAATATTATCTAAAATTGATTTTGAAAAAGAAAATATCAATTTAGAATTATATCTTAATAAAAATATAAATTTACATGATCTTTTTGAACTTATTAACACAATATATGCAGATCAAATAATGACTATTTCGATTAAACGAAAGTGTTATGCTATTAATCTATTTGACATCCCAGACGCAAGACGAGAACATATTTCAATTCTGAAAAGGATTGATGCAAAATCACTTATAGGGAATTTAGAATATGTTTTGTTCTCAATAAATACTATACCAAATCCGAACATAATTGGTAGGCACGTTACGATATGGAAAGAAATAATATGTGAAATACATCCAAAAAAGAAAACGATGAAAATAGATTGGAAATATAAAGATTTTATAGAACGAAAATTAAACGACGATTTGAAACATTTAAGAAAGTTCAAGATAAAATAGATTGATATTTCTCCTGTTATGTCAATTATCCGTCCAATCTCAAATTCTGTTAAATCTTCTTCTCTTCGGATTTTTTCAATTTTTTCAGTGTATGTAACCCAAAACTGATCAATCTCTTCTTCCTCAGAGTAGACTAATAAAATCAAGAATTCATATGCTCTAGGATTATATTTATCAATTAATTTCTTAATATGATGTTTTAATTCACTTCTATTTCTTAATGCCTCTATTATGGTAATAACCTTAGAATCTCCAGAATAAACGCAAAAATCAGCGCGACCAGCATCAACTGGATCTTCTCTGTCTATATGAATATTTTTATGCTTTAGAGATTGTTCTAATAAAACACGTACTAAGTTATTGTATATATTTTCCTTTCTTCTTTCTGTTTGTGAGTTCCGAATAAGCCGCAGAAATTCTATATTCTTTCTGAGATGGTCTATAATTACATTGAGTTCATTTATAACAGGATTCTTCCTAAGGTTTGGAGATAATTTTGTATCAATTAAAAATTTAAAATCATTTGATCTTAAAAGATCCATTGTTCTCGTTTTTATTCTTAAAATATACCCTTCTTCTTCATTGGAAGATAATTCTGCTTGAGAACTGATTGTAAACTCCGCTTTCAATTTTTGATTATTTTGATTCACAAAAAAAGACCATGGTCCATTTCGTTTTTGCCTTAGGGGAACGTCTTGAACCCATAACTCTAAATCGTTTTGATTGTCTCCATCGTAAGCGTTAATCTCTAAAATAAACCTTTCCTTTTCATTATTAGAGATATCTACTGGCTTAAAATATTGAGTCGGCTCTGCCTTGTCATCCCATTGATATACAATGAGAGGGTCAGTGCTATCATATCCTTTGTAATATAATGTAGCATAGGGATATTTAGGCTTCAAGCGAGAAAAAAGGGGAGGAATTATGCTTGGATATTTACTTTCAGTATCTTGTCTAATAATATTAAGATCATCAAGTCTTAAATTTTCTATTCTATCACTCTCCTCCAAGCGAATATTTATTGTTTTCAGCTGCTCAATTGAGGATCTAATCTTTGGTAGAATATTTGGAGTATTTGTAACTTTATCGAAATAAAGATTTGATTGATTAAGCAGTTTCATAAAAACGATATTATCTGTGTTTCTCTGCGTCATTGATTTGACTTGAAACAGTCTACCTTTAAGATAATTGAATTTTACCTTGATATCTACTTTTCTCCGATGGGATATATTACTATTCTCTATTTTGTCGCTTAGTGATCTTAGAATCTTTTCAAATTTCATTAAATTTCGATCGACCATTTCATTAACATATTGCTCGAAGGTAAGCGCTAAATAGTCTAAATAATAGGATAATTGAAGTTCTATCTCTATTTTTGATTCTATTATTTGTCTTAGGCTATGAATTGCATCCCTAAAACGATTCAATTTATAGTAAAATGTGCTCTTTGAGCGAGAATTTTTAAAATCTTTACATTTCTTAAATATCCTATCTTTCAGTTTTTCATTATTCTCATTATTAATATCATCAATACTATCAATAAACGCTATAAGGACTTGCATGTAATCTCGTTGATTATAGATTTCCCTCTCGTCCTTATTGAGAAATTCGTCAATATAATCCTTAAAAAGATGAGGTTGATACTTTGCAAAGTCTTTTAAGCCGATATAATGAACATCAAGGATTTTAGTAAAGATATCCCGTTGCAATTTGGGAGTAAAGGTGCGAAAATTCTGCCACATTTTCTTGGAATTGAGAAGAAAGAAATTGTGTGATGGTTGTTCAGGATGAAAAAACTCCATAGTTTTCTCTTTTATTAGATTTACGGGAAAATCAAATTCGATTGGATCTTCAGTGTAATAAAAGGTTCCTGTTAATATTTCGTAATAAATCTTAGATGAATAACTCTCTAATTTATCAAAGGATAAAGATCTAAGAAACGATTCTAGTATCTGTTTGAATTCATCCCACCTATCATAAAAGTTATCCACGAATAATGGGATGATTCTATTAGGATTAATTCCCTTTTTCAGAAGTCTGTCAAACAATGAAATGGGATCTTGATCCTTCAAATAATCTACATTGTTTTCTAAAATATCGAGCGTAAATCCATCTAGATCCAGAATCCAGTCGATTGTTTTTGTACTAATTAAATGCGAATTATGAAAGAAACAATCACTAATAGTCTGATAATACTTTAATTCTTTCAATTTGTCCAAAATGGTCGAAAATACAAGACTATGACCTTGATTAATTATAAAAAATAACGTCCTTATCCAATCATTTTCATCATCATAATTATTAGGGATATCTTGATTAACTATTTTCTCTACAATTGTACTCAATTCATGGTCGCTGAATCTATCGATTAAGTAATGGAATGTATTTACTTTGGATCTTGCAACGTTAGTGTCAATCTCATGCTCAATATTAACAAAATAATTGTAGAGATCATTTTTTAACGTCTGTAAACTTCTATTTATCCTACGCTTTTCGTTAACTGAAACCCCAGCTATAATATGAGCGATTTCATCAGGTTTAAAGTTAATTTTTGTCAATAGATCATGGGTTTCCAAAATCTTGGGATCATTAATTATTAATCTCTTAGCGATTCCAAATCTTTCTTCTGCAATATATTCTCCAAGATATCCTTTAACAATTTCTGGGTGGATATCAGCTAAAATTGAGCTTAATTCCAGATTATTAAGAAAGAATTCCTTAGGAAGATCGCTCATCTTTTGGAAAAATGTGTTTACTATGATTTTTAGTGATTTGTTTCTGAAATCTGAA
>WJKO01000108.1 GCA_014729055.1 Promethearchaeota archaeon
AAATAAAACAATAACAAATCTTATTCTATAAGACAAGATTATTTTTGAGGTTGACATCATGGCAAAATTTTCTATGACAAAAAAAGAGTGGTTTTCATTTATAATCGTGATAATTTTGCAATTTATTGCAATGGCAACGGCTAATTTATTGATTCCACAATATGGATCAATAATTCAATACTTTGGGATTGATAAGAGTGTTATAGGGTTTGCCGATTCAATATTCATTTTGTCTTCGGCAGTTATGTCGATAATATGGGGATATTATACGGATCGATTGGACAGAAATCGCGTCGTAATGATGGGCGCATTTCTTTGGTCGATTGGTACAACATTAACTGCATTTGATACATTTCAGGATATAAGAGGATTTCGTATGCTATTGATTGCGCGCGCGTTAACGGGCGCTGGTATGGGATCCGTAATACCAATTGTATTATCAATAGTCGGAGATCTAATTCCTGCAGAGGAACGATCAAGTTGGTTTGGAACAATGGCAATTCTTTCTTCCATTTCAAGCGGGGCAGGTCAAGGTATGGCGTCTTTTTTAGCTCCATTAACAGATATAGGTTGGAGATTTCCGTTCTTAGTAATCAGCGCTATTAGCATCGTTATTATCATTATGATGTTTTTTGTCAAGATTCCGGAGAGAGGCTCCCATGAGGAGGAGTTGGAAGCATTACAGGATTTAGAAATGGATTATATGTATCAATTGACCACGAAGGACATTTTTTCGATATTAAAAAAGAAAACAAATGTTATTATCTTTTTACAGGGATTCCTAGCAATTATACCAGGAACCTTGGTAGTCTACTTTTTAACTACATTATTCAGTGATCCAGATATTGGGCTGTTAAATGGTCTGCCACCTGCTGTATACAATGAATACGCGATACAAGTGGCAACAATTATGGCAGCCTTTGTAGGAATTGGATATTTAGTCGGAAATTCCGTGCTGGCAGGTTTAGGGGATAGTTTATTTAAGAAAAATAAAAGAAATAGGGTTCTTTTAAGCGCAATATCATTGCTTTTATCTGTCCCATTATGTATATTATTTGTTGTATTTGCGCCTAAGATCACGGAATCATTTGTGGTCCCAGAGAATCCAAATACGCTATCAATTGTTATAGCCATCTTTACGCAATATCCTCGGACTATTATGTATGTAATATTTGCATTTGTGGGATCCTTCTTTTCAGCAGCACCTATTGCAAATAGAGGCGCCGTAATGGTCGACGTAAACTTGCCTGAACATCGAGGAACAACCAATTCATTTTTCAACTTGTCAGAACAATTAGGAAAAGGTTTTACTCTTGCACTTTCATACGTAATGTTGACTTTATTCGGCACATATTCTGCAATGATCATTTTCGCGGCGTTATTTTGGTTTCCTGCGGGAATAATGTGGTTATACGCATCTAAACACGTTGTTAGAGATATGAATGAAAAGAGTATGATTCTGAAAGAGCGAACTCAATTAAGCTTTTTGGATTATATTTTTGAATTAGAAATGATTATGGATAAGGCAATACAGCTGATTCATGACTTTGCAAAGAATTTGGAAAAAGATTACGATTTAGCAAGTGAAAAACTGAATAAGGCCGTAAAAATATTTTCGAGCATTGAAGCAAGAGCCAAAAAGCAAGTTGAAATGGGAGATTTGGAGAACAGTGCGCATCTGAAGTTAATTAAAGCACTTATGTTAAAAACTGATTTTAAAAATTTATTGAAACGGGATAAGGATGGTAAGAATGTCTCATCCGAAATAGAACAACTTCAATATAAGGTTGACGAACAGTGGGAAAGAAGCGATTTGGGAAAAGTTGAAATTTTATTCGACAGTGGTGTTCTAAAAGTTATCTCTGCACGCTTAAATCGTAGATATGATCCATTTATGACGATAAAACAACTGGAACGAAGTATTAAAATATTTGACCGCGTCATAATTCTCGCTGAAGAACGGCTTTTAGACGAGGAAGCCAAGCGATTATCTCCTGATGAAACAGATTTCCAGAATAGAGTAAAGGAACTCATAAAAAAAGCACAAGAAACAAAGAAAAACACTCAATATCTATTAGAACGTATAGAGGATATTATTGAACATTTAGAAAAATATGGGGTGCCTAAACAAGATCTCGAAAAAATTATCGACTTATCGGCCGAATATAAGGTTCCTTATCCTGAAATACTAATTGAAAGTCTTGACAAACGTAAATCAAGGAAAACAATTGAAAAAACCGTTAAGGAAATAGATGATATATTCGATGCCTATGATAAAATGAAGTAAGGAAACTATAGTTTACATATCGTTATTAAGGAAATATAGGATTAATAAAAAATAGTTATTAAGGAAGTAAATACAAACAAAGCACGTATAAATTACTTATAAATCAATGAATTTGGTGGATTTTATGCAAAAAATGACTAAATCCGAGTTATTTTCACTTATATTAATTATTATTCTACAATTTGTATCAATAGCAGCGGCAAATATGCTGATACCGAGTTACAGCGCCGTTATAGAATACTACGAGGTATCAAAAAGTCTCATCGGGTT
Source organism: Promethearchaeota archaeon (assembly GCA_014729055.1). GTDB lineage: Archaea > Asgardarchaeota > Lokiarchaeia > Sigyniarchaeales > Promethearchaeaceae > WJKO01. The sequence continues at coordinate 2,558 of WJKO01000108.1, forward strand.
ACCCGATTCTGTTTTTGTGTTTATGAGCGCAGGGATGGCAGTTATTTGGGGATATTATACGGATCGAATTGATAGAAGCAAAATTGTAATAATTGGTGCTTTTCTTTGGTCCATAGGGACTACCATTACTGCGTTTAATACATTGCAGAATGTCGTTGGATTTAGAATTTTAGTTGCTGCACGGGGCTTAACAGGAGCTGGTATGGGGTGTGTCATCCCAGTGGCTGCATCAGTTATGGGAGATATTGTCCCAGCGGAAGATAGATCAAGCTGGTTCGGGATTATGGCTATTTTAAGTTCAATTAGTAACGGAATTGGTCAAGGATTAAGTAGTTTCTTTGGAGCAAGCACCTCTTGGGGCTGGCGGTTTCCATTTTTCTTAATTTCAATGATGAGCATTGGGGTGATCGTGATGCTCTTCTTTATTAAAATACCAGAACGGGGATCACAAGAGGAAGAACTCACATCATTGCAAGATTTAGAAATGGAATACCTCTATCAATTGTCAAAGAAAGATATCAAGAAAATTTTAACCAAAAAAACAAATCTCGCTATATTTTTTCAAGGATTCCTCGGTATTATTCCAGGAACTCTTGTTGTTTATTTCTTAACAACTATGTTTAGCGATCCAAATGAAGGGTTATTTAAAATAATTGCAGATGATAGCATACGACTACCGATCTCTTCGATCATGGCAGCTTTAGTGGGTATCGGATATATTGTTGGGAATTCTGCGTTGGCGAAAGTAGGAGACCATTATCAAAAAGAAAACAAACGAGCTCGTACACTTCTACCAGCAATATCGATGCTATTTGCGTTACCCGCTTGTATAATTTTTCTATATACAGCTCCAGAATTAGATGACGCCATTTTACCATATTTGGACGAAAATATGCTGGTAATACTCGTTGCAATTTTTCAACTTTATCCGACAACCATAATATATGTTATCAGCGCGTTTATCGGTTCATTTTTCAGCTCTGCTGGAGTACCTTCACGTAACGCCGTTTTAATTGATGTAAACTTGCCCGAACATAGGGGTACTACTACCTCTCTTTTTGCATTATCAGAGCAAGTGGGTAAAGGAATCACCTTAGGGTTGTCCTATGTCTTATTGACTATGTTTTCTACGTATCGAAATATGATTATTTTTGCAGGTTTATTCTGGTTACCTTGTGGTGTCCTGTGGTATTATGCATCGCGTAATGTTATAAGCGAGATGAATGAGAAAACGCTTATACTTAAGGAAAGAACCCAACTCACTTTTATAGATTATGTATTTGAACTACAAATCAAAATGGACCAAGCAATCCAATATATTTTTGACTTTAAACGAGACTTAGGAAAAGACAATGAAGCTGCCAAGAAAAAACTCGATAAAGCAAATAAAATCTTTAATGGAATTGAATCGGTTGCTCGTCGAAAAGAAATGACAGAAATACTGCATAAAGTTCACAATTATTTCTTGAAAGCACAGCTGCTTAAACGAGACTTTAAGAAAATCATAAGTAAAAAGGATGCAAAGGAAGTTGAAGAAGACATAAAACAAGTGAAAAAGAAGATTGATACAGAATGGGAACCTTCTGATATTGAGAAAATCGAAGTCCTTTATGATAGCGGTAACTTAAAAGTAGTAGAGTCCAGATTGCAACGTAGATATGATTTGTTTAGGTCGATATCATTATTAAAAGAAGCATGCGATATTTTTGAACGGGTAGAACTGCTGGCACGTGAGCGACTCGTAGATCCAGATGCAAAGAAATTAACTGACGAAGAAGAAGAATATCAAGAGTATATTAAAGATTTAATCGTAAAAGCGGTAAAATCTCGGCTAGATACGACGGATTTACGGGAACGATTAAAAGAACTTATGGGTGAATTGGTAGAACAAGGCATATCTCAAGAAAAATTGCTTGATATTATAGATCGAGCATCTGAAATTAAGATGCCATATACGGACGTAATAATAGATTTAATACCCAAGCGGAGAGGGAGAAGGGAGATTGAAAAATTATTGAGCGCTATAGATGCCATGTTCGATGAATACGATAAATGGTGCAAGGAATAGACGTTTTTTGTAAATGTCGGTGAAGACAATGTTCCGAGTATAATGGCGGCAAAGTCGATTGGTGGTAAAAAAATTAGGTCATATTATATCATTGGATTGATATAAGTCTACTCCGGATATGTAACATCCGTTTTCGTGCAATTTTTTGAGTTCTTTTTTTATACTCTCCAGGAGAGAGGTTAAATTATTATATTCCAAATTTATTGTTTTGAGCGATGTAAGGGAACCTATACTGTCCGGGAGAGATGACTGTCGATTAGTTATTTTCTTCAGCATCCCAAGGGAGATAATCTAATTCTGGTAAGGGTTCCTTGTACAGCGTTTCAAATGCTACACTGTCTTCCGCATGAATTTCTCTTTCTTGTCCAAAACTACCATCCTCTTGTTTATACGCATAAGTCAAAACACAACTCGCAACTTCACTATTATAGCAATATAGACGATTGCCACGGGGTCCAAGATATTCAATCCCGAGCAATGATTCTTTAGGAACGGTAAATTTTGCACTAACCTTAACATTTTTACCTTCTACTTCAGCGGATGCTTTAGTAGGAGAAGAAACACATTTTATTTTTTTCATAAGATGAACCTTATTCTTTAAGAATTCTGTCTTTCCGTCAAAAAAACCCATAGAAGCTTTTTCAATATCCTTTTTATATCCTAAATCCAGCCAAATATCTTCATTTTCTTTAAATGTATGAGCACTTGCCCAAACCCAAGGATTTGCATATCGGTCTCCAAATGTATGATATTGTATCCCTGGGGTCTCAGATAATTGCACAGCTTTACCTTTGAATTTAATCTTACCAGATATTCTCATATTTGAATGTAGACCTCGTAATAATGTCGGGTTAATCCCTAATGTCTTTGACCATCCAGGAACGCTCACATAAGCTTCTTGAAAATGTGAGAATTCCAAATCCCAAGCTACATCTATTCCCGATGCTGTCTTAAAATTGCCATGCATTTTGTCAATAAATATCTCTGATTCTTCGATTTTGATAATTCGGAAGGTGTTATCTTTCATATTTATTGAGCCTTCGACATTTGATAGTGGATATCTTTTTTTAATAATGAAATTTGAATTAGGGGCTTTTGCATCAAAATATGCAAACCACAGATCTGCTCCTCCTCCTTTGAGAGCATCGATGTTTTCCTCCATTGTCTTATCTTTATCAATTTTAACTTTTTCTCGAGGAACCAACAACGTATATCTTATCCAGAATGCTTGCTGATTTTTTATATCATCGATAATAGTATACCATACTTCATATAATCCGCTTTTAGCAATTTTTTTGAGTTTATTTTTCTGCCAATTACTTTTTCCGTGCTTTATTATTGACTTTCTTATTGATTTCTCCATTTTTATCTACCATAAATCTTTAT
>WJKO01000109.1 GCA_014729055.1 Promethearchaeota archaeon
AATACATAGGGAGCCATTAAAATCTCAAAAGCGTGGACTCTTTTAAAAAAGAATTCATTAACCCAGTATTTGAATTCTTGAGTAGATAGTCCAGGCTGTTCGCTATATATATGATCAAACTTCCGTTTTGCAAACTTTAAAAGTCCACAAGGAAAAGCCATTGTACCCGCTGTAGGTTCCAGAAAATTAACAATCATATTATCATATTGACCAGTATTATCAGTGTATCGTATATTTTCTTTGTCTTTTTGGTCCAGAGATTTCTTATTTCGATTTGGGATATCTATATTTATAATACCCTCCTGTTTGTCAAATCTATTTATAAGAAAAAAATCGATACCTTTTATTATAAAATCCACAATTTGATGTGGTGTATATACGACCCCTCTACTTTTGGCAGTTTGCCTATCATATCTCTTTAAAAACTCACTATAAAACATAGTCATTAAATTTTCTGTTTTATCTATGATCTTTTTAAACTGACTAGAACGAAAAATCCTTTCAATCTCCGAAATATGTTCTGTTTCAATTAATGGTGATAACTTTCCTCTTGTATCAAGAAACAATTGACGAATAAAAGTTCCATACGGAAGATAGTGCCCGACTTTACTAATCAAGAAATCTTTTGATTTCTTTCCTTCACTACAAAACTTCAGCCATGCACCAAATGTCCCATAAATTATAGTCTGCGTTATTAAATCAGCAAAAAGATTATTAACGTCTTCTTTATCATCTCTGAAGAGACTTTTTTTAAGATCTTCTTTTATACTATGTAGAAAACTCTTCATTCTTGACGCATTGTTAAAACTATCATCATATTCAGATCTGATATTTTCAGGAATATTTCTTGTATTATATATGTCTAATATAGCGTTACGCAGATCTTTACCTTTTTTTGCTAGATTTACGATCATTCCGTTAATATTTTCAATATTAATTACTATGTTTTTTATTGAAAAGTAAAACGTATTTTCTAATCTTGAAATATCGTCTTGGCAAAAATACCATTTATTTCTCCTATTTTCCAACAATTTTATGCTTTTTTCTATTCTAATGTGGTTATTATCATTCAAATCTTGAGATTTACTCAGTAAAATAAGATCAGTAAAATTTGTTATAAAAATTGATATTTCATTTCCAAACTCCTCCCTGTATCTTTTCAACTGTATCTTCAAACGATTATTTTTTTTATTTTCTAGTTTTTCAATAATATTGAATTGAGGTTTTTTAGCTTCAACCAAAAGAATAGGAACATTATTTAGTAAAATAGTAAAATCTGGTTTCAATTTTGAACCTTGTTTCATACGAACAACCTTGACTTCAAATCCTAATTTTGGATCAAAATAGTCTTCTAAAAAGAGTTGAAATGAAGTATAATATGTTTCTTCAGTAGATCCTTTATCTTTGATATTATTATTGAATTGCTTTGCATATTTATCTAAATTATTAGGTTCAAATCCAATACTGTCGGTGATCTTAACATTAAGCAAAATTAACCACTACCAACTATTGATGCAATATTGTCATATATGATTCGAAGTATTATCCAAATGTTATGCTTCAATCAGTGGATCCAAAACCGCCTAAATTACGCTCTGATTCTTCAAGATCATCACTCGTTTCTAAATCAAAGTCAACAAGTTTTCGTAATATGAACTGACAAATTCGCTCTCCTTTTTCAATTTTCACATTATCATTAGAAACATTAACAACGATTGCCATCCATTCATTACGATAGCCAGCATCAATAGTTCCAGGAGTATTCAGAATCGTTAAACCCTTCCATAATGCATTGCCACTGCGTGGCACGACTGCCGCATAATAGCCATTCGGTACAGCCGTTGCAAATCCTAAAGGGCATCCTATTCTTTCCAAAGGTTTTAAAATATACGAATTTTCATTAATATCTATGAGCTTTTTCGTACCCTCTTCAATTACGGGTCTTTTAAATCCTCGAATATAACAATCAAATCCAGCATCATCGTTGTGTTTACGCTCCGGCAACCTTGAGTCATTTGTCCATTTCTTTACAAATACTTTCATATTTCTGAATTCGTTTTACATAATAAAAAGATGATTATCTATGACACAATATATGGGAATCTTTAAGAGATTCTAAGTAGATTTTTTAACCAATTCTTAATATTCGGGCGAAAACCTCGGTTGTCCGTTTTAACAGGTATACAATCACAAGTCTCCATATACCACTCAAGCATCCTTTCTTTGAATTTTTGAATTTTGTCTTGATATTTTGGATTATCAATTTGATTGTTGATCTCTTGAGGATCCTTTTCTAAATCATAAAATTCGTTCTTTTCATATTTGCGAAGAATATATTTGTATTTTTTAGTTCTAATCATTGTTGCTTTTCCATGATATGCTTTTTCATCAGTTCCTTGAAGAGATATCCGTGGCCAGTAAAGTCCAGCGGGATTTTGAGAAGATTTACTTTCCCTTTCCATTGCTTGAGTCTCTCCAATAAGTCGTCCACCCTCACAAAATACAGCATCTCTATGTTCTTCGGCTTCTCCCCTAAGTAAAGGGACTAGACTTTTTCCAAATCTCGTATATTCGGGACTAATTCCCGTTATCTCGAAAACAGTTTCGGAAAAGTCCACCAATTCAACTAGAGCATCACTGACTTGCGGTTTTGTGGATAATGACTTCGGTAACTTGATAATAAAAGGTACACGTGATAGACAATCTTCGAAAGTATTCTGGTTTTTTTCAACAAGTCCGTAATCCCCGGCAAAATCCCCGTGGTCGCTTAAAAAGAATATAGCAGTATTATTGTATTGCCCATTTTCCTTTAAGGCACTAATCAATTTGCCGAAACAATCGTCAATCTTTGCACACATACCATAATATGTTGCCCGTAATTCATTCCATCGATCTTCGCTCCAATTTGATATGTTCTGATTTTCCCAAATCCCCTTAAGGATCTTTGGTTTTCCTTCCCAATTTGCAGGATGTTGAGGACGTTCAGGCAATTTTTCGCGATCAATAATGCTAAACCATGGGTCATCGACGGCATATTGTGGATGGGGAAATGAAAGTGGCAAGTAAACACAAAAAGGTTTTCTCTTTCGATATTTCTTAATAAACGAGATTGCTCCATCAACTCGAGCAACATCTCGCGTATAAAATTCATTACCGTCTTCTGTAGGAACCTTTCCGACATAAAAACTGTAATAATTGTCTCCACCAGGATCTCCACGCCAATTTCTTGGATAAACTTTTTCTTGAGATATTATTTTCTTCAAATTTTTAAGGTATTGAAAAGTTCCGATATATTTTTTATTGCAATGTTTATAATGTCCATCTTGACCGGGCACTAAGTCATTTTTACCGCCCCACCATACAAAGTATCCATTTTCCTTTAGAATTTTTAGAAGGTTAGTTTCATAGTGTTCTGGATGCAATAAATAATGCATTGTGCGATGACCTCGAGTATGTGGATACCATCCAGTCATAAAAGAGCAACGACTTGGAGAACAGACCGGCAATTGACAAAATGCATTTCGGAAAGACACTGCGTCTTCCTCTACGAATTTATCTAAATTTGGGGTATGGGCTGCGGGATTACCAACATGTCCAAGAACGTCCCCTCTCCATTCATCTGGATTAAAAATAACGATATTTGGTCTTTTCGATTTGCTCATGTACCATCGATTTTTCTTATAGATAGGATGATTTAAAAAACTATTTTAAAACAGATCCTCATCATTTCGGGTTTAAACTTCTTCTTCATAGAACTCTTCCTCTAACTCACAAGTGGCACCACCAGGATTGCAGTCACCACTAAGCAACAACCGATTTATAATAATTGATCCAATCCCAACTATTACGAACAGAAATGGAATTGAAGTTATATCAGCTATGAATCCAAATAAAGGTGCTAGTATTACGACTAAAATTGATTTTAAAAGGGATTCTACGCTCAAAATGGTCGCTCTCTTATCTTTTTCGCTTATTGTTGCAATATAATCAACGGTCATAGGACGGCGAACATTATAAAGTAAGTTAATCGGAAGATAGATAATCATGATAATAATAGGCAATTCCAACCAGAAGAAAACACCTGTTAAGATTAAACAGATACCTAAGATATCGAAGAAGAGATCTATGTATTTCTTTGTATCAGAAACCTGTTTGTTGATTTTGTACGCATTCTTTGATGCATATGATGACAAAAAGTCGTACGTAGCATAGATCAACCCTAAGATTAGTTTAGTATATACCTCTTCTTGTTCTGGAGTCGGTGACGCTATAAACGTTATTAGTAACGCCGCTATTAGAATTTTTATAATCGGCTGGATCCAGTCTTTAAGTGATTTAAATATGGAATTGAATGTTGATGATGAGAATAATCCCTTGCCCAATTTTTTGTTTTTAAACACAACTTTAAGTCCTTTAAAACCCTCAACCACTTCATCTATTACTTTTGCATCTGAGTTTATCCGGTCATTCATGTAATCAGGATATGATGCAATTAAAATGAAATCAATAACATAAGGAATAATTGTTATAAGAAATATCCATCTATCGGCAGGAATTGATAGGATAAACACTATTGAGGTTATATGTGATATGGTGGAACCATATAATGAATAAGAACGGGTTCTACCATAGAGAAAGGTTTTATATTTCAATAATCCATGATTTTCCAACCATACTATTTCCATCGCTTTGTGAGTACCTGATCTGAACGCTTCTCCAAACCCAAAGAAAATTGCCGCAAAAACTAATAAGAGATAATTGGGCCCCGAAAAGTAGAACAAAAATGAAATAATATAGAAAACAAAACATGCCATGAGCGTACGTTTCTTTCCAAAACGATCAGCAAGAATTCCAGATGGTACTTCAAATAAATAGGAGATAATTTCTGTAATAGCTTGTAATGTGAGAATATTGAGAAGACTATATCCCCAATTGAGAAGAATAATGAATAAATACGGCTCAAAAAACTTCAAATTTTTAAAGAATCCATAGAAACAGAACTTCCACACTTGACCGTGTTTTTTAATGAATTCATAATTTTTTTCTTTCTCATTTTCAGATTCTTCGCTATTCTCCGTATCTTTATTCGAGTTATCATCACTCATATAGAAAATTATGATTCTTTGTTTTTTAATCTCTTTTGCTTTATTCTATTTCTCTTAATTTGAAATGAAAATCTTTTTTACATTAACGAGCCTAATTTGTATCAAAAAAGGAATTTTAAAAAAATAAACATAACCTTGTGTTGATTAAAATGAAGACTAAAAGATATAATCCTAGAAAGGACAAAGCGGGTTTAATTGACTTAGCAGTGGCGTATTCAGAGCGATCTGTGACTCCATTCAACAAAGAGGATTTTATAGAAGAAATAGACTCGAGGGTAAAGGACCTAAAATTAAGGAATTCTATTGTATTAGCGAAGGATGATGATGATAAAATCATCGGTTGCGGTATGTTTTCGCTATTTAAAGATTATTTTGGGAATACCCAATGTAAAGTTCACCATGTTATGACGTATAAAGAAGACGCATTTAAAGAAGGAATAGAAGAGGCAATATTATTAGAACTTTTCAAATATTTAAAGAATACAATGAATATCAATAAGATTGGGTTGTTCTGTAAAGACTCAAATTCTCAATACCGAAGCCTTTTAATGAAATTGGGTATTAAAAAATCGGATAACATATACTATGAACATGAGTTATAGTAGAAGATACTTTATCAAATAAGATTTTTAATATCAAACGCAATTTTTAACATCTATTCTATTTTTATTCTAATAGATTCATATAGAATTACATAGTAAAAAACAACGAAATCATAATAAAGGGGTAAATATTTTGGGAGAAACGGACATTAAATACTCACCATATGAAGACCGTTTAAGGTTTATTGAATTCGCGGGGGTTAATGGCAAGAAAGTACTTGATATTGGAGCAAATAAAGCTAAGATGTCTAGGATTTTAGCAACTCACTTTAATTGTAAGATTGTTTGCATTGATCCGGATGAAAAAAAGATTGAAATTGCAAAGAAGTATACCGAAGATGATGGATTAGGTGATAAAATCGAATTTAAACTCGCAGATGCGCGAAAAATGCCTTTTCAAGATAATGAATTTGAAATTTCTCTATGTTATTCGCTCTTACACCATGTTCAAAAAGTAGATCGTAGAAAAGTGGTAGAAGAATTATTCAGAGTAACGAAAGAAATAGTAATGATCAGTGATTTACATAAAAAAGGGGCTAAAATTTATGATGCTTATATTCATCCAACAGAGAACCATTATGAAATGCGACTAGATTTCAATTGGTTGATTCCAATTATAAAAGAGAATTCAAAAAACGTAGAAGAATATGAGAATACCCTTTTTCATGTCTTTAAATGCATAATCTAAATAAGAAAAATTATATAGAGAAGAAAGAAAAATTATTTTTATGGGGCTCAATGGAAACTATAAGAAAGTTATACTTCTAAATTCTGCCTTTTTTATCGGTTTATGTTATGCTATCTTAATGTTTTTTGGAATGTGGGTTTTCCATCCAGAAGAAATACTATATAATCCTGAAAATAACAACGTAAAATACGTTATATTTGTTTTAGCAATATTTATATTAATTAGTTTTATTATAGGTTTCCTGCAAAATCAAAATTTAGAAAAACACAAATTGTTTTTTCTGACAATTGGTATGACTGGAATCATTACTACATTTATAATCTTGATAATTTTTAGTTCCTTTGTTAGTAAGAATTGGGAGTGGTGGATTACACAATCCGGCTGGTTCATGCGTTTAAAAGGAGGCGCAGTAGGCTCGTTTTCAGGAATTACATTCTTGAATGCAACAATTAGACTAATCTATGTGAATCGATTATGGATACATTCTGATCAAAAAAAGCGAAATAATTGGTTTATGCTATTATTCTGCAGTTTTTTTGGTCACCTTGCAGTATTAAACAGCCTTTTTAATCCGTATGGGCTATTGTCCTTATTTATTTATTTTTTAGTACTATTTAGTATCAGTTTCATTATTTCTATGACATTGCATGTAAAGTTCGAATCTAAGATGAGAACAAATGAGATAAAGAACTTAAGGTCGGCTGAAGTGAGTTTAGAAGAAGGAGAAGCATCTATTATAGAAAATGGAGGACAAGAACATAGCCAGAAAACAAAAACTTTATTTCATATATTTTTACAAAATCCCCATAATAAAGCAATGCTCTTGGTTTTTCTGGCACAGATTGGTGTTCTCTTTATTGTAGTGGGCAATGAAATACGCTCTTCAGAAACCTATCTCATTGTCTTGCCCGTTCTGCTCGGATTAGGAATTATAGCGGCATGGTCAATTGCTACAAAGAAGAAAAGAAGTCGAATATGGAGCGCTCCTGAAGAAATAGATTCGGAACATATTTTTAAGAGTTTCTTTAAATCCCCAATTCCTATTATAAAAGAACAGATAGGTATTTTTATAACAGCGGTGTTCGAATTATTAAGAACTCTGACCCCTTTTATTGGTATTTTTTCCGTATGGTATGGCGCTCGGTTATTATTTCAATTACCAGATTTTCAAGTGAAAATATCAATAGCTGCAATCTTCGGTGTTATATTGCACTCTATGTTAGAAAAGAAACAAAAAAAGCATTCACAATATATTTTTTATTTCATACTATTCGGGTTATCAATCCTTTTAATCTTTTTCCTTAATCAAGACATCACCACGAATATGTATTCCTTTTACGGAATGGATTATGATCTTATTTTCCCATTTCATGTATTGCTTTCAAACTGGCACGCAGGCGTAATCGGTGTAGCTACTGGTTATATCATTTCATTTGAGATTAGGCGATATTTAATGAAATATACGGACAAATCGAATTTGAATAGCAAAGTAAATTTACTTTCATTATTGTTCTTCTTTTTTGGAGCTGTTATAGTTCTCTTTGGTGTTTCTGATTTGCCGGGCGGAGATGTTTCAGGCGGGCTCAGTATCGTTGGCTATAATGATGACCCTTTTGTCCCTGATCCCTTTTTACAGCAGCATTACTTACTCAGTTTTATTTTAATTTCTGTTTCCATGGTTTTAGTGCTAATCTTCGACTTAGTATTGCCAAAAATCCGCGAAACGAGATTTATAAGTAATTTAACTCAGTTTAATGAGTGGCACCCCTTATTAAAAAGAGGTTCGAAACTTCGGACAGGTAAAATTAGTCGTAAAGAGGTATTTGGATTAGTATTAGTAATTGCATTAATAGTTCCTGTGACATCATTTTTGGTAGTTCCAAAAATAAAGGAAGGATTTTCTCTGCAGCTATTAACATCAAATTCTGCCGTTGATGTGTATGGCGCACCCAGTAACATCAGAATTGGTTCACATCAATATATTATCGGGAAAAATAGACTGAAGACGAATGAAAGTGGAATATATAACATTTCCATGGCAAGAAATGAATATGAATCAATGCAACTCGTTTTAAAGACAAAGAGAAGAAGTCTTAACGGATTTAGATATTCCATTTCAGAATTTAATAATACTCATGATAATTCGGTTATTCAAGCAGGCAATATTTCAATCAAATATCTTGAAAATTTGTATTTTGAAACAATGCCAGAACGGCTCAAGGATTTCTCATATGTACATTTAATCGAAAAAAGAAACCATATCATCTATATTACAGCTTATACACCATATAATTGCAACCCTGGTTCTTATTTAGGAAATATTAATTTCACGTATGGGGATTCTGAATCATTCCTTGTTAAGTTGAGTCTTGATGTATGGAATTTTACAATACCGAAGCAAAGACATATGCGTTCTAACTTTGGACCCATGACCGAAAATCAAGAGAAGATTGATACGTTTTTGAATCATAGAATCAATACATATGGTATACCAATACATTGGACTTATTATTATGATGTATTTAATACTGAACAAAAATATACAGCGTTTTATAACATTTCCAATCAAGAATGGTCGTTTAATTGGACATGGTGGGATCAAAGAACGGAACTTATGTTAAATAACGGCGCTAATGGATTCAGTATTAACAATCCGTATGGAATGCCAAGAAATCCAGAATGGCTTGAAGATGATTTAAGTACAATTTCGGAATGGGGGAATGTTACCAAAAAATTCTATGAAGGTGTTCAAACACATTTAGAATATAAAAGAGATATAGAGGGAAAAGATTGGTTTGAGTATGCTTATATATACTTTATAGATGAATTTTCAATGTTTGTTCCCGATGGATTTACGAGAGAAGAATACTGGGATGCCTTGGAGATATTTTTGGAATTGCTTAATAATTCAGCACCAGATCTAAAAATCATGACAACAACCCCGCCTTCCAGCGAGTTGACGCAATTAAAACCATATATTGATATTTATTGTCCAGTCACTAGTGATTATAATGAAACTGAATGGATCGCAGTATTAAATGACGGCGTAGAGATGTGGATGTACCCTTGTGTGGGTCCTAGGGCCCCATGGCCAAATAGCCATTTTTATAATCGATTATATGAAATTCGCGTTTTATATTGGCAAGTATGGCATTATAATATTCATGGATTTTTATATTGGTCAACAACACCCTATTATCATGGTAAGTATGGACCAGGATTTAATGGTTGGGGAGATGCATGGTATCTCTATGAAGACGAATACGGAAATGTTGATGAAACGATAAGATGGGATAATTGGAGAGATGCGGCTGAAGATTATGAATATATATGGTTGATGAATACAACTATTGAAGCACTTGGAGAAAGCGAAGAAGATAAAGCCCTATTACAGAGTACAATCTCTTCTATCGTTGCGGACCAGTATGAATATTGTGATTCGGGAAGTGGTCTCATTGACGCACGAGATCTAATTGGTGAATGGATATCCAATAAAATTAGTGATGGTTCAGTTGAATTGTTAACACTAAGTGAAGCAGAATGGAATCCTCCATAAACATCATCCTATTTTATTATTTAAAAATTAAAAACTTGGTTATATGCATGAATGAAAAGAATGCCGAAAATTCGATATTAAAACTTAGGGAACTGAAAGGTGGTAAATTGTATGGATATAGTGCGGGGGTTCTTGGTCAGATGTTACCTAGTACTCTTATCACTTCATACT
>WJKO01000110.1 GCA_014729055.1 Promethearchaeota archaeon
CAACTATGATTAATCGTATGAAAAAAACAATGCAGCCGATACTTAGCTATGTTGAAGATAAAAAAATAGAGATTGTGGTTGAAAACCATGTCGGTTTAGCGGGTCTGAAAGCGTTTATTTTACCACTTAAACAAGAGATTAACCATCCTAAATTTGGACTGCTTCTTGATTTCGGTAATTTTAACCCTAAAAACGATATTTATGATATGATCCCAAAATTAGAAGACTTCATCCATCTAGTGCATTGTAAATCATATAACTTTGATGAAAAAGGTGAGGAAACTACCCTCGATTATAATCGTATAATGCGTGAATTAAATGAGATTAGTTATAACGGATATTATTCGATTGAATATGAGGGGAAAGGCGATAATTTAAAGGGAACTAAGAAGACATTGGAATTGATGAAAAAGTATTTGCGTTAATAATGAGACATATTCATTAAAAACAAAAAAAAGAACAAATAACAAGCGAAATAAATAGGAAAGAATTGCATGATTCCAAAGATACCTCTTGAAAATCTTAAGCTCTCGAAAATCGTATGTGGTACAAACCAATTTGTAGCCATCACGCACCGCTTAAATTATTTTGACATACTTAAACATAAGCGCTTCTATAATGATATTCACGTTGTAGCTAAATTTATAACACATCTCGCCGTTAACTATGGAATCAATTGCATCGTGAGCTCACCACGACAGAAGATTTATGATGCGATTAAGATGACCGAGAATGAAACCGGCGAAAAAATACATTGGATTTGTACTCCATCGATTAGAAAAACTGTGAAGGAGCTTGAATGTGATATATTTAAACAGATAGATTGGTGTGCGGAACATGATGTTTCTGTTTGTATGCCGCATCGAATTTACACAGATCTCGTGCTTGATAAGGAAACGTTGAAAATTGGCGGAACTGAGATAAATCAACTATCTCGTGGAAAATCAATATCCAAGATCATTGCGATGGGTCTTCATATCTATGATAGACAAGTTCCGAAGGAAAAAATAAAGGAAATGTGGAGTATTTCCTATTCAGACATTGCTGCGCATATTCGGGATGGTAGAATGATTCCTGGACTCTCAACTCATTACATTGAGTCGATTTTAGCGGTCGAAAAACATAATTATGATGCTCCTCTTATTATTCAACCACTTAATCTGAAAGGATATCAATCTAATGTTGATCCAAAGCGACTTGTCCAAGTAATTAAAGACACAAACCTGCAAATTTTAAATATCAAGCCAATGGCGGCTGGTCGGCTTAAACCACATCCCGCATTTGAATTCTGCTTGAATAATATAAAAATTAGTGATTTTATGTCTTTTGGATTCGGAACTTCATTCGATTATATGGTTGAAGATATAAAAATAATTCAAGATATATTGGTTCGACAAGAAAAAAATCGCTAAAAATCATAGAAGAAAATTGGTAAAAAAAGAATACGTATTTTATTCTTGCTTTTATTCTTCTGGTTTCGATTCTTTTACATCTTTCTTATCCACAGACGAACCAATATCATCTTTTTCAGCAGTTTTTTCGTCATCGATTTCCGTTAATGTTATTTCGGCTTTTTGTTCTTCCTCTATAATTTCAGATTCATTATCTTCTTGAATTTCACTTTCTGTAAGTTCATCTTCGGGTACGGTTTCTAGGATTTCTTCGTTTTCACGTTTCTTCTTGTTTTTGGTCACCTTAAAAGTTATCAACCCGCCTACAATGACAACACTCGCTATACCTGCACCGATCAGCAACAATTCCCACCATAGAAATCTCGGTCCAATAGTTGATTGTTGATTCTGACCAAGATCATTGCTCGCAATTTCATTATCCTCATTATCAATCGCACTTACATAATAGGTCAAGATTGTGTTTTCGGGAAACCCGCCGACTGATGCACAATATAAATCAGTACCACATGAAGTCATTTCTGCCGTATTAAATTTATTTCCACCATCTGTTGAGTAATAGAGGATCACTTGCCCAATTCCGCTTCCAGTATCTGTCACACTGGCTGAAATATTCACGGGTCTTGTTGCTCGTCCTACTTCGGGTTGCATCATGATATTATTAATTGCAGGTTTTGTGCTATCATTGATAAATACGGAAAGGGGCGAAGCTGGTGCGTTTGTTGGAAAGGTTTTTGTATTGTTAATTTCATCTTCATATTCGATATAATATTCCAATGTATCGCCGTAATTATAAACTGATTTTGGCATGGTATAGTTGAAAATCTGCTCATCAACATCAATTTCAGCCATTTCCACTGAATTCCAACCATCGCCTAGATTATAATGTAAAACTGCATTTTGTATACCCGATCCCCCATCATATAGATCAACAGAGATGTTGAAATCTTCAGTAAATACAGGATTCTCGGGATATTTGTCCCAATCTGTTATCTCTGGCATTCCTGTTCCTGTCTTATAATTATCTACAAGTATAGTCATTTCTTTTCCTGGCGTTTGTGAGGTTACATAGATCGAATGTGCAAATAACCCATAGTTTTCGGGATCTTCAGATGGAAACACATTCTTAAAATCCCAATATAGATTACGCTTCACATCTAACCAAGTATCTGTTGTATTTAGGTTCTTTACTATATAGATGCCTTCGTCCGTTTGATTAGATAAGCTAGTTGCTGCACCCGTACCCAACACATATATTATTGATTTTACTGCTAAATTAGTGGTATTAACAAAGTTTAATGCGGAATAATAAGCATCAAGGGTGTCAATTATTGCATTTGCGAGATAATAATCAAATGAAAACATTATTTCTTTTGTGAGGAATTGACATAGATAATTCTCGGTCGCATAACCTTCCGTTCCTGCGTTTTTTGTAAAGTTTGCGCAATAAGTGCCATATTGAGATTCAGTAGAGTATTCCCCGTTTAAATCTGTTAAATCCCAACCTCTTGGCTGTGGATTACTCGGATCTGGATTTTCAAACGAGGGATCCGAAAAAACAGAGGTTATGATTCCAATATCGTCTAATATCACCGTCATATTGTTATTGTATTCGGTTGCCAGCACCGATTCCATATATATTGTTCTTAAATATGTTGGATCTCCTGAGGTTAAAGGTTCTAACAAGGTCCATAAATCAACTTCAAAATTGTGCCAGATGCCCGTTGTATTATCGATTGAATAATATTTATAATTGCTTGTGTTTGTCCGAGTTTCAAATTCGGTGTCATAAAGAAAGAATTGAAGCCAATACATATCAGATCCATCATAGAATTCTAACCAGTAGTCAAAATAATACTGTTCAGCTTCTGCAGGCAACTCATCTTCTATATAATAACTTAGATTTAACACCATTGGACGATATTCTGAAACCTCGTTATTTTCTCGATATGGATCAATTGTCTGTTGGAAATTCATTTCACATCTTGTTAATCGATCCGTTTCATGCGGAGGCTTCACATTTGTAGTGAAATTAAGGGAATTCTTGTCCATTCCTTTTGTGTCTTGAGTAAATTCCGAACTTTTTATATAGCCTGCATTCTGGTCAGTATATATCCATCCTGTTGGTTTGAGATTCTCCAATGTACTAGACTCAAACCCTCCGTTGAATAATTTTTCCGATTCATCAATCATAATACTCATATTATCAACGAAATATATGATATTATCAAATATTTCTGTAAACTCTCCAATCAGTATCTGTATGGCAGAAATTCCCACGGGACCAGTAAAATCTCCGAAATAATCCCGATAATCTTGGCTAATATTTCTATCCCACATTGAATACCAACTCATACTTTCATTATGATTGGGGACTTTCACGTTATACATGTTAGATGTACTTGGTGTATAACCTAAGAAATAATAGAAAATGGACCTTGTATCGTTTAGGTAAACTTGGACAGCACCCGCATCTTGAAAATTATTTTTATTATCTGCAGATTCAATAAACCAATCAAATGAAAGGAACGCTTCACTATGGATGGGTGCATTATCGTCGTTTACGACTTGGAATATTGTATTAGTTGTAGTATCTGTCCCGTAATTGTTAAACTGAAATCGTAAGGACTCCTCTCCTTCTGATTTTCTAGTCGTATTTTGATTAACGATGAAATCCGTTCCAGCATTACTGCTAAAACCATAAAAATCGTCCTCATGGTCACAATATTCTGAAAATCTTTCAAATTCGCCATTCACTGTTGATCTATTTTCACAAACATTTATATCTTCGATCGCATACGTTGGATTATTTGTAAATTGTGAATATGATACGGATGATTCAATTATGCTGTTTAGATTACCATCAGAATTATAATTTATATCATTATAAACGCTATATTTATCCAAACTAATAGGCAATAATGCTAAGAGTATAAAAGTCATCGTTATTAGCATTAATAAGGTTTTAAGTCTTCTTCTTTGTAACATGTTTATTCAGCTCTATTCTAGATTAAATTGATTAAAATCGCTAATCATTACTTTTATCTTTGGATTAAAAAAGGTTAATTTATTAGTAGAAAAAATCATTTTTAATCATGCCAAAACTGCTGAAATTCGAATGCAATAAGTGTAAGTATAGTTTGCGTACATGGCACGGGGGTGTTATTTATGCTACCGATGATGATGGGAAACGTCATACTTGTCCGCATCCGGGAGAGGCATTTGAAATTGCAAAAGTACTCAACATTTCTGAATCAGAAATCATGGGCTTTCCTTATCTTCGAATACCTAACCCCGACTTGTATCCTCTGCTCAATGAACGAGTTGGTGTACTCACTGATTGTTTGTGTTTGGAATGTTTGGGTGTATTTAAGATTGATTGGAAGGTAGATACGCATATCTGTCCGAAATGTGCGAGTGAAGATGTTATACCTGTGGATCATCTAGGATCAGTTAAATGTCCAAAATGTAAAGAAGGCATCATGTGTTATATTGACACGGGCATAATCAGTTAATTTTGGAACACTAAGCAATAGTGATGATGAACATTACTAATATATGTATTTGGATATCCCCAGATCCCCAGCTTCTTGTCGCTCTGGCACCATAACATTTCTTGACACAATTTCCATCCGCCGTCGCGCATTTTTAAGGCAAACTCCCAAGCCAGCGGATAGAAATTTCGTTTTGCTTTTTGGATATTTTGTAAGATAACTACGCAATATGCTCCATCCCGCATTTTTTCTCTGATTTTTTTGTAGATAGTGGTTAATTTTTCAAGAAATTCATTATAATCATCTAAATTTCCTAGATCGTTATCCAATTCACTAAATGTAGCATCATATCCTGCTTTAATTCTTTCTTTCTGAGTTGAATCGGAACCGCCGCGGGAATGATGTAGCATATCCCAATATGGGGGAGAACAGATTGAAAAATCGATTAACGGTAATTTCATTTCATCCACTCGGTTTGTATCTCCTAAAATGACGTAGTTTTTTGTTCGTTTGGCTCCAATCTTTGCC
>WJKO01000111.1 GCA_014729055.1 Promethearchaeota archaeon
CCGCGGCTTGTGAGATGGTCTGCATGTGAGGGTGGCATGGGAGATGTTAATTAAGTGCGGTTGTTATATAGATCATAAGCGGATTGTAATAGTGATCAAGTTTGATCAAAAATTCGTCAGCTGGAGAATATAATATAAGATTTATACAAAAAAAAGGCGATTATAATGCCCAAAGGATATTGTCCTAATTGTAAACAAGTTGTGATGACGGATCGTGCCGATATTGACATAGGTTTAGCAATCTTTTTATTTTGTTGCACAGGTTCAATTGGATTTTGGATTTATATTATCATATATTTTCTGCAACCCGAAGATAGATGCGTTTTTTGTAGTTCAAAAACTCAACCTTATGCCAATCAACACATCCAGAGACGAAACAACCAGCAAAATAATAATTATAATCATTCAAATCAACCTAAGAATGTATTTTCACAACAATCTAACAGTCAAAATAGTTATAATCCTCCAAATATTGCATATCAAGAACCAAAACCCATTGAACAATATGTTCCAAAATCACAAGCTTCTGAAATGGTTGTTGATCAAGATACGGGGAAAATTATAGGAACAACTAAGAAAAAGTTTTGCCCAATGTGCGGTAGTCCAATTGTACCTGGAGGAAAATTCTGTAAGACATGTGGTGCTGATCTTCGTGAGTAGTTTCAAATTAAAAACCTTATTTTAATTAATTTATTTTAATCAAATTCATAGCAAGGAATGTTGTTTTAATGTATCAAAACCAAAATGATAGGCGTATGTGTCATCGTTGCGGGCGGAATGTATTTCCAACGCGACCGAAACCGAATGTAATTCTGGCTGTTATTCTGAATATAATCTATTTAATATATTATGGGCTTTTACCTAAAGACAGATGCCCTATTTGTTATAACAAAGTTGGGCCGATTGATTATGCTTATCCGCCATTTAGAGGTACTCCTGGCTCCTATGATCCAAGTATGTTGCCCAAAGGTAAGGTTGTTCGCACTCAAGAAGATTTAGTGGATCCTGAAGGTGAGTTTTTAGAATATATTCCAGAAGAACAAAACACCAATACAGGACAACCAACAGTTGTAAAAAAGAATTTCTGTCAATTTTGTGGTGCAAAATTACAAAAAGAAGCACATTTCTGTCCAAAATGTGGTCATCATTTGAATTAAAGATCTTATCTTCGTTTTTTAGGTTTTTAAAATATAATCTTCATGGAGAAGTGAATTATCAGGATATAACGCTCTAATTTTGAGTGAATTATCATCTATCTCTATATATAAGTAATGAGTTGAATTTTCAAAATATTTGAAACCATCTAGATTGACTTCAGATTTCGAAACTGGTTTATTTTTTCTCATTTCGTTTCCACCACCACCAGAAATAATATATGTTGTTTTCTTCTTCGTTATGGGAGAAATTCTTTCTATATTTTGATAATAATGCGCATGACCACAGATTACTAAATCAACACCATATTCGTCCAATAAAGGTAAAATATATTTACCAAATCGCGTTTTCTCGTATTGCCAATTATCGTTTTCATCCTTTCTACGTTCAATTGGTGTTCTATGCATAAATGCTATTTTCCAGTTGTTTTCTGGACAAGAAAGGAGCTTTTGTTTTATCCAGTTCCATTGTTGATTATTTGGCTCCGCCATCTTTGAGTTCTGAGTGTCTATAAATAGAAAACGACAATTGGAATAATCAAAACTAAAGTAACGGCTTTTAAATGGCGTTATCTGGTTTTCATCGTACGGTCGTTCGTAAGCATAATCTAAGAAATAGTCAAAATTTGCTCCTTCGTCTGGATATTTCTTAATAGAATCATCATGTAAGTAATTGGTTCCTGTATCGTGATTGCCGACAGCGATATGCATCGGATGGGAAACCGTAATTGGCTTGGAGGTTTTGAAATATTGATGCCAACTTTTAATATCGTTACCTTGGTCTGATGCGTCTCCCATATTCATAAATAAATTAAAATCGTTTTGCAGGATGCCCTCTACTAAATATTTATAACCCCAATTCTCAGTTCCAAAACCTCCACCATTCTGTGTATCACCTACCAGAACTAAATTAAATGGACTATCCGCTAACGGTGCAGTCATGAAGGAATAAGTGTTAGAATCAGGGAAATTCAAGATTTTATAGAAATATTTGGTATTAGGTTCTAATTTATCAATATAGACATGATGTATTTTACATAATTCTCCTTTAATTTCATTCATTTCATTTTTGCTTGGTCCGAACAGAATTTCTGTTTTAGTCTTTTCTCGCGTAAACCAATTTATTACGATAGAATGCATGGGATCGTTTTTATAATGTAACCAAGGACCTTCATTCCATTCATGCGCAAAAGACGCGCTGGGCGTTACATTGATAAATCTTTTCCACAAAAAATTTAGTATTACTAGCGTTGCTATGGGAACAAGGATTAAATCAACATATAAAATGGTCATGATTGATAATTCTGCGCCGACTAATAACAAAATCCCATTAAACAGAAGACTGATTGTAAATAATGCAGTAAAAATAATGGGAATCAGTAATATAATGTAATGCCACAACGACCGATTTAAAATTTTAAGCGTCATTTCTTCTCCGAATCCTTTGGTCCAAAACTCATTTTATATATTTTTGAGTCTTTAATTTTCCTCTTAGTCCCTTTGTTAGTTTCTTTCCCTTGTTTTTGGCTTTTTTTATTCTTTTTTCTACTGCTTTTCTTTCTAAATCGAATTTGATTAGCATATAGTTTTATCAATATAGAGATTATATCTTCTGTAATATATGGTTCTACCACATTGAAAGATAAGTAGTTAAGTTTATCCATCAACACAGAAAAAATATCTTCATCAGAACATTCGGTTGGGAGTTTTGCATTGTTATCACTAAAACATTCATTTGGGCACATTGGTTCTTCATCTTCATTTTTATCCTCAGTTTCACCATATTTATCATTGATATCATCTGGAATTTCAACATGAGTAAAGTTTTTCAATTCAAAAGGGTATGCGCGGCAAGAATAGGGTCTTAATTCATGAATAACACAATGATGTTTTTGTTTAGGGTTATAAAAGATACAATAATTACTTGTTTTATCAAAACCTGGATTTAATGTCAGTATGGAAGATTTTATTTTTCGATATGCATTCTTTTCCTTTTTCGATGCACTTGAATTTAATATTTCATTTATTTTGTTGAAAAAGTCCTCTTGGAGAGGAAAACCGTAGTAGAAGTCCTCACTTTCATCAACAAAGGGAAAGATTGAGCACACAATATCGTAACGGTGTTCATCAAGCCATTGGATGATATCGAGGGGGAAAACCTCTACGGAATAAGAACAACATTCGCCACAATGATTACATTTAAAAGACTGTCTTGCATCCGTTACAGGCTTGATGATATTATATTCTTCCCAATCTTCTCTGATATTATTAAAAACCTCAGAATGTGAGTCTACCCATGCTTCAATTTTATCAAGAAGTTCTTCCCGTCTTACTTTTTTCATTGTTATTCTTAATTACTTGATAAGAAAGTCTTTCATAAAGTTTTTTCTAAAAACAATCGAATCATTAATTTTTTTAATTATGCCCCATTTATTTTGAATTATGCCCATTAAAATAAATTGGACTCATGGAAAATATTTGGGTATTGGCATATTTTTCTTAGGAATCATGGGGCTTTTACAAGCAATATTATTTATTCCCGTTGGTCAATATATCATCAATGTAGGAACTCTATATGTCATAATATTATTACCTTTTGGAATCTCTATTGCTGGAATGTATTCAGCGCAGATAATATACGAATCATATCTCCAAGTAAAAACTTCCACCTCCCGTAAATACCGAAAAACAAGTCTGGTTACTCCTTTAAATTTAGAAATTGAAATGTTAAAAGCAATTTTAATTAGTGTTGTTTCATTTGTAATATTTTTCTGGATATTTTACGGCTTTACTAATTCTAGTTTAGCTCCTATTAATTGTTTTGTCGTTTCTGAAAACGCAGCCGCAATAGGTACGTTAATCACAGCAACAATCATTGAGAGTCAATTGAATCCGGCTAAAAGATATTAATTTGTCATTTTAATTTAAATAAATCCTTAAATTATTTTCAAACAAAACTAGTTTATGAGCTCAATAAAATCAAAAACGCCAGAAATCGGTATAATTTTTGATTTAGATGGCACGCTACTTGATGATATAAAACTTTTTATAGATTTACCATTCAAACTTGCAGAATTATACGGAATCGAACTAACTGAAGAACGTTTAAATGAACTAGAAGAAAGATTGCTTGATGGGCTGTCGCAATCAGGTGGTAAATCTCTTATGGTTAAATTGATTCTTCAGATTTGCAAAGAATTTGGCATTCCTTGGTACAAGAGGTTAGGGTTTCTTCGTAAAATCTACA
>WJKO01000112.1 GCA_014729055.1 Promethearchaeota archaeon
CGTTCATTGGATAAATTACTGATTGTTTTCTTCTAGGATCTGTGAGATCATTAAGTGCAGTTAGCAGTTGCATTGGGCATTTTTTAACAGTTAATGTACTTGCTACATGCTAACTGCTTTTTTGCTCATTGAACAGCCCTGCGAGGCCTATCACCTTAGTTTCCGGTTAATAAAAAGTCCCCAAAAACCGATCGAAGCAATAAAAATAATGCCCCCAAAAACAAAAGCATAATCAACCGGACTGACAACCCTCAAAACAGGTGCAGAAAGGAAAGCCAACAAAGAGTATCCACCCACACGAAGCATAGAAAAGCTAGAAAGAGCGGTTGCCCTTTTACTTGACTTAATATTTTTGTTTAAAACCTCAATTCTTAAATTCTCATTGATCGAATAAAACAAATTTCTCAGCAAGGTAAATAAGACCAAAATCCCTACACCAACAAAGGGGGTAAATACATAAGTAATGCCAAAGAGAACTAAAACAATAATAATTCCATTAAGTGGACTAATCTTGTTTGAAAGATAAGAAGAACTTCTTGAAAAAAGTGCATTAGCAAAAAATATAGCGGCATAAATAACCCCAAGTGAATCCTCATCAAGACCAAAATCAATCAAGAGAATATCGCCCAGCAATTCATAACCAATTGTAAAACTAACAGCCACTATTAAAAGAAAAATTGTAATTTTTCCAGGGAAATTTAAGCGAATCTATTGGAGGTTCTTCTAGAAAAAGAATTAGGAAAAAGTAGATAACATAAATTGCTGCATTTAGTACAAAAGGCAACCTTGGATCAATTCCAAATAAGAATGCTCCGAAAATAGCTCCAAAGCCCATTGCTATAAGTTCAATACTTTTTAAATTTGCAACAATATTTTTGTACTCCCCCTCTCTTTTCAAAGCTAAAAGTGAATCGTAAATAATTGCATCAATAGGTCCTGAGTGTAATGCATCAAAAATTGCAAAAAATACCATTGAAAACAAAAGGGTTGTAAAAGAATTTACTGAAGCAAAAGCTAGAAAGGCAAAACCTGTTCCAGCAGTTGCAATAAGCATAGTCTTCTTTCGGCCAATTAAATCTGCTATTGCTCCTGTAGGAACCTCCAGAATCATGATAACTCCCACCCAGACGACTTCTACTACTGCCGCACCAGAAAAATCCGTAAACAACAAATAGTACAAAAGCCATACTGCAATCCAGAGATTGAAACTACTTAGGAATTTAATCACATACGCTAAACGGATATTTCGCTGCATCTTTTACAGATTTGTAAATATGCACAAGTGTAGCAAGAAAAACGAAAGTGGGGAAGCTACTCAATAGTAACAGGTTCTTCGATGGCAGCTAATAATTGGTTTTCGAAATTAGCCAAACGAATATTTGCATCATAGTCAGTATCCTCGACCTTTTGTCTACACGCCTCAATAGCATTCCGAATAATCGACGGTAATGCTGCAGGATCCTTAATCCGACTAAGTGCCTCAACTAGAGCATTTGCAAGCTTTTCCAGATATGTGCCTGAAACATCCACATACTCAGCATTCTCCAACTCCAAAAGTATCAATTCTTGGACAGTTCCATCAGAAGCATATTTTTCCCGTATCTCTCTACAAGCTTCAACCTCTCGTTGATATTCATAATTTGAGGTATCGACTCCAATTGCATACATTTGCATAGCAAGGCTGTTGACAGCAACTGTATCTAGACCACCCGCTGCTGCTTCGTTTTTCTCCTTTAGAGAGATAATCATACTATCCAAATCTGTACCAGGGGATTGAAGAAGATCCAAATCATCTTTCGTTAATGATTCGATAGCACCATTATGAACCATCGATATAAGCAAATGGCTGACCAATTGTAACTTAGCATCCTCTGTCAAACCAGCGATTTGATTTAAATCCATCATTCTGTGTTCAGATGGAAGTACTACACAATAATAATGATTTCCTCCAAAAGTATATAATCTTTGGTATGGACCTTGATATGCATGTTTGACATCTTGGCGATAAGAATTTAACACTGTTAATATCAATGCAATGTCATTCGACTCCATTTCCATTCCTAGAGCTCCTAGAAGAACACGCTCATATATTTCTTTACTGACTCTTGTAAGACCTCCATAGGGATCGTCGGAAATATTTTCCGGTACGTCGATACTATATCGTTCACATAGGGCCCTCGTAAAACCAGGTACATTTTCTTCAGCATCAATATGTCTTCTAAAATTAGTATTATAAGATCTACCTATACCAGAAGATTTATGCAAAGCCCCTGATAAGAGTAATTCATAATAGTTATACTCCACCGGCATTTGGTATACAACTTCTAGCAAATCTGAAATATCCCGCCAGTGATTACTCTCATGTGGTAAAGTATAAGGCAGCCTATACGGCGGAATACTCGCTTCAACATTCATTAATTCATCTGAGTCAAAAGTCGCTATTGGGTTAGACCCTCCTTTCCCTTTAGGTATACTATCCCGTAAAACCACCTTAGTAATCTTGGAAGGATTATTTGGACCTTCGACTATTCTAATAAAATCAGCCATAGTCTCTAGTCTCTCATAAATAGGTTGACGATAAGCCCATTCGACTCCTTCGTAACTCAAATAGGAAAAAAAATTAATAGCTATGTCCGCTAAATGTTCATCATTCAAGTTCCCTTCAGCTGGCCAATCCTCATACAATTCAAGCGCTAGTTGTAAATGTTGATAAACTGCATAAGCAGCGGCATTAAATATTCTCCTCTTATCCTCATCAGGGTCATCCCCTAATAAATCAGATAAATCTAAACCATCCGGGAACCTTGGAGTTAGAAACTCTGTACTATTAGGCACACACAACATAGCAATCAAATATCTAAATTCTTCTGTTTGATTATGAAAAACACTATGATCCCCTTCAGGATCATTAATATCCTGTATATTGCTATTATCTATTACCATAAATAGATGGTGCAATTTCTCGGCCAAATTGGTCGCCATTGCTGGAAAATCACTCTCAAAAGGAATCTCCATAGCTGGTATAGGATCGTATGTCAATTCTTTGAATTTTCTTATTGAAGAATTAAGAATTTGGAGATAGTGATTAATATTCGAATTATTGCTCGGCCCAGAAATTTTTATTGGATCTGAATTCTCAACTTTGTAGATATCTCTGCTAGTATACTCCCGACGAAGCTGCTCGAATACTGAATTACCATTATCCAATAAATGTCTAATCAAACGTTCAGCACCCTCTCGATAATTATCCAAATTATCAGGAGGAGTAACAAAAAATTCTTCTATGAATACATCACTCAAATCAATTTCTTTCGGAAAAAACCGCATTTCCTCAGGTGATTCTACAGGCAAATTATCATAATTATTATAAGGTGCCTCACTCGCTCTTTCTTTCAGTAATAAGGCGAATTTTTCTAATTCATTTGACAAATCCCTTTCCTCTCTAATACAAAGCCTAAGTTCATCTAAAGCCCAAATAAAAACATTTC
>WJKO01000113.1 GCA_014729055.1 Promethearchaeota archaeon
GGATAGGAATTCTGGAGTTTGACCTAATTGATAACCTAACTCTCGTTCGGCTTCTTCCATCAAATTCAGTAATTGTTGATACAGTAGCGCAATGGCTACGATTGCCAAAACAAGCATAATTATAAGCCTTTTTGTATTGTAAGCTTCTAAACGCATGGTTGTATCTTTCATTTTTCTTGATACCACAAGTGTGATAACTAAAGCGACTATTATCATTGTAATACCTATGAAAAATAATATTTTCGCGGTCGGATCTTCCATCTTCAATTCCCATTCTGTTTTCTTTTCGTCAAAACTCGTTTGTGTAAATGCACACATATCTGGCTCGATTAAAACGTCTGAAACTCCATCGTTATTGGAATCAGATATTGCGACCATGCGTTCTGTATATATATCCCAGAATTGATATTGGATGATACTTCTGTTATAAGTCACTATAAAGAAAGGACCTGTAATAGGACCAAACTCTTTTGATTCTATGTATCTCACATCAAGTATAGTACCTGATAAGAGAATATCTGTTTTATTATCGCCGTCATAATCAAAATTTACACATTCTGTTACGTCATCATAAAGGAGATAGCTCGTTGAAACGATGTCTGTTCTAGGTAAACTATTAAGGTACATCGTGGTGGTATTTTTAACAACCCCAGTTAGATTTTGTGGTAAAAAGAAAACACTATGATTTGTATAAGGATAGTAAATTTTTGTTTCTCCAAAACCTGGATTTCTATGATTTATCTCAAAAGTTTTGTAAATTTGGGGAGAAGTTATTACGGAAATGGTAGTATTCTTGCGTTCATCGTTAAACAATTTAATTGGTAATATATCAATACAAACACCCAATGGGCTGATATCTGTTATTCCATATATATGTTGGACATAATCTGGGTGATTTATTTTGCTTTCAAATGATAGTGTAGTATCCACCGAACCATCAAAATGAATACAAGTTAGTCTAGATGCCGCAATTACATCGAGGTACTGTCCCCATCCAAGGGGACCAAATTCACCGTTTCGTTTATTTTCTTCTATTGGATTATCTATATCTCCTCTATAGGTTTGAAGAACAGAAATACTGGATGGATTACCCGTTTCATCCAACGACAACAAACACTTTGCATCAATACTTAAAAAATAATAAAAATCGGATTTAGCGAATTTTCCCAAAGGTTTTTCTTTTATAAGCCAATTGATACTTGCAGTATTATTTCTTAGATTATCGAGTGTTGTCATTGATAGATTTACTGTAGAGTCATAAGAACTTATATTGTAAGAAATTGCATAAAAATATGGATATCGCCATTGCATTTCGGTATCTAATTGAGGACCTTCACAAAAACCCCATTTGAAATCAAAGTCTGAAGCATAATCTGAATTTATTGGATTCTCATTCCAGATGATTTTTGTAATGGTTTCCAAGGAGTCTGGGTTGATGAATGAAAATTGCACCTTTGATTCATTATACCCTGGAACTCCGTCGTTTTTAAATCTTAGATTATTTTCAATAACTATTACATCTCCAGTATAAGAGGTGTCTGCGGTTGTCATTGACAGATCTCGTAAATATCGTATATTTGGCTGATAATCTTGAACATAGCCCTCGTACCATTCATCCATAGGTTCCCAACCATTTGCTGTTAAGTTTACTCGCTTAATTATGGATAAATCTTCTAATGAAATTTTTAATAGACTCCACTTCGGAATATCCCAAGAATAATCAACTAGTCTTGGGACCGCAGAAATAACGACGTAACTGCCATTGGTATATACACCATATAAACGATCGCCCCTACTTCCCCAATTGGGCGCTACATCCCATAAATTGTTTCCTCCATATTGTTCATCCATGATTATAGAACCAGTTTTACCATCAACAATTATAGCTCCCGCTGTATTGTTCCATTTTGAGTCATAGCTTAAGTCCATATTACTATAGGGTGCATTTACCCAGTAAAATATATCACTGACACCATCATCATTTTGGTCTGGGATCCGTATAGGGTGTATGTCTAAATTCATGTTGGCTATTGTCCATCCATCATCGGAAGCAGTTGGTGAAGGATCTTGTAATATCCCCGCAATGCCTCCTAAAAGGAACCCTAATGCTATGAGTAACCATGCAATTTTAGTTCCATTCCTAAAAATCTCTTTTCTTGCTTTCATATTTTTTACTTCCTAGTTCAATTTAAAACAAATTGAGTATTATTTCTATTTTGATTTTATATTAATTTTAATTTAAGCATCCAAAATGATCAATATGAATAATTAGAATTTTAGATTGTGCTAATTTTAAATTTGGAGGATGTAAAGAATAATTATTCTTAAAAAAATAATTACTTTATAGGAGAAAATTCGAATGAAATTAATCGTAATAGGAGGAAATCCTGCGGGACTAAGTTGTGCGAGTGGTGTGAGAAGGGCACATAAAAATTGGGACATTATTGTGTATGAGATGGGTAGTTATATTTCATATGGATCCTGTGGTCTACCATATTATGTATGTGGAATTGTGGAACATAGAGATAATCTTATGACGCTAACTCCGGAAGTATTGTCTAAAAAAAGAAATGTTCCTCTCAAGCTTCATCATAAGGTCACTAGTGTGGACTTTGATAACAAGAAAGTAACCGTGTTAAATTTAGATGATAATACGCAGTTTGTGGATACATATGACTATTTGATGATTGCAACTGGTGCAACCCCAAAGATCGATAAAAGATGGAATATAAAGTTGGATCATCCACGTGTATTCCAAATGCATATTATTCCTGATGCAGATAAGATAATAAACGCGATTAAAAATCAAAAGTTAACTTCGGGTGTATTAATCGGTGCGGGATACATTGGATTGGAGATGCTTGAAGCATATATAGAAAATGGTATCAATGACTTAACGCTAATTGGACCTCGTCTTGTTTTTCGGTCAGAAAGCGAAAAATATGTACAAGATGAACTTGAGAAACATAATATCAAGATCATTAAAGGAATATATGTTCGCCAAGTAGAAGCCATATCTGATGATAGAATAAAATGCATTTTAGAAAATGACGAAGAAATCGAGTCCGATTTTGTGCAAATCTCGGCAGGTGTTGTACCTAATACTAATATGTTTGAAGGTACGAAACTTGAAATGATAAATGGTGCCATAGTTACCGATGAATATATGCGCACAAATATCGATAATGTATTTGCTGCGGGAGACTGTACCGCGGTATATCATAAAATACTTAAGAAAAAAGTTTTTAATCCTTTAGCACCAGGAGCAAATAAACAAGGCAGAATTGCTGGAAAGTATATTGCCGGAAAGAAGACTATTCCGTTTACAGGTGTTGTAGGTACTATTGTTTGGAAGGTTTTAGGTCTTTATTGTGGTAAGACTGGTATCACTGTCAATGAGGCAAAAGAATTAGGATATAACCCAGATTCTATCCTTATAAAAGCCAATGAAATTGCTCATTACTATCCGAATGAACCAGGCGTATTTAAGAAAAAGATGACGGTACTTTTAGTATTTGATATAGCATCTCACAGACTCTTGGGAGCTGAAATAACGGCGTCTTCAGCTTTAGGTGGTAAGAAAATCGATGTTTTAGCGACAATCCTACAAGCAGAAATGACCATAGAAGACATACAACAATTGGATCTCTCATATGCACCGCCTTTTGCGCCCGTTTGGGATCCGATCCTTATCGCTGCTAATATTGCAATTAAGAAATGTAAATAAGAAATTTAAAAAATTTAAGAAATTTAAATACATATAAAAATAAGAAAACAACAAAAATTAATTAAATAAACTAGAAAAATCATAATTTAATTAATACATTTGCTGGTAGAAGGATTTATAATGGAAGAAGGTCGACCCGTTAGAACGTTCCGAGGAAAATTGAAATTTAATATCAATAAATTGGTAAAATGGGCTTTAATGGCATTACCTGTCTTAATATCGATTATTATTATTTGGTTAGCCATAAGGAAAAACATAGAACCATATAAATTGTGGGGAGGGATTACTGGATCATTTACTTTTCTTCACGTATTTCATACGATAGTATATTTCTTAGAACCAAAATATTATACAAAGCGAAGGAAAAAGTACATTCCATTTTGGTTGGCTCTCGGCATCGTTGCTATTATTGGATGTTTTGTTATCCTCAGCTATGGGAATATTGCGATTGTCGGCGTTGGTCCACTTTTGATTGTATCAATTGTGTGGGGACTCATTAAAATCGAATATACC
>WJKO01000114.1 GCA_014729055.1 Promethearchaeota archaeon
GCTATATGCTGTGATGCCATGCAGTATTAAAATCGCTACATCTTTTTCTGAATCGGGTTTAGGCACCCATGCTCTTAAAAATAGAAATGCCCCATCTGACGCTTTAATTAAATGATGGGGTCCTTCAAACTCATTTCGTAATTTTACTACGTCGACCATAAGAATGATTAAAAAAAAATGATTTAAAAATGATTTTAAAAAAAATGATTAAAAAAATATCAATAATTTTCTACTAGCTCTTGCAGATTTCTTAACGACCGCGCTGACCGAGCCCATTTCTTCTTCTTTCCGCCCATATGGGTCTCAATCGATAAAAACAATGGGTTGGGAGCGGGTTGCACAAAGTCATCGGGGTTCATTTCAGAAAGATAATCGAGCACTTGGGGCCACCGCGTAATATCATGTTTTCCGTTCACATATGTTGTGCCTCTAAACCAGAGGAATTTTTTACTACCCTTTGCATGAATATATTGAAAATATTGCCCTATTTTGTTCAGCCACTCGTCCGTGAGAATCCCATCTCCCCTATATTTATTTACAGTGTTAGCCATATCAAAAAGCATACCGAAACCCTCACCTGCGAATCTCTTACCTATCTCTTGCACTTGGTGAAGAGATTTATTGAAACCTGCATCATTTTCACATATAACCATTTTGCCACGCTTGATCGCTTTCGCAATTGTTTTTTCTACGATTTTTTTCCATTCTTGAAAAATTTGCCAATTATCCCATTCTTTAATTGGTTTTACATCCCATCTTCCGCTAAACGCAAAACATCTGATATAAGGGGCGTCCAGTTTTTCTGCAAGATCAAAAGCACGATCAATCAGTGAAAAATTATATCGCCAGTTGCGTGATGTGCTTTTCTTATCAGTAGGTTCGGGATCCACCGACGGCGGAATGCACTTTAGATTACCTCCCGCGATACACGAGACTTTAAGCCCGTTGTCTTTCAAAATATCCTTGGCCTGTTCTATTATATCATCTTCAACGGTCAATATATTTCCGTCAATAACATGCCGTAGCTCGACATACTCCACATCTTGCTCTGCTAAATAACTACATACCTTGTTTAAATCTTTGGAAAACTCATCTGTAATCGCTGATACTGCGAACTTCGTCATACGATAAGCTAAGAAAAAACCATTTAACAATATATCGGACAAACCATTTTAACAATCGTGATCAGAAGTCCAAATAAATCCAAAATTAATCCAAATAAATAAAATCCAAAATCCAAAAATAACAATCTCTCAAATAATTTAATAAGTTCTCACATCATTTAGCCAATTTTAATTACACTAAAAACAAATTATTTTTTATGCAAACCAACAATGAAAAACAACCAACACTAATTAAACATCCAATAATCCTCGATACCGACATTGGCAACGATATTGACGATACTTGGGCATTAGGATATGCATTAAAATGCCCTGAACTGGATATCAAACTGATTACAACAGCAACAGGCGATACGGAATACAGGGCTCGCATTGTAGCAAAATTCTTGGAATCTGTCGGACGAACAGATATACCCATTGGCATGGGAAAACCTGACAAGTGGAAGGGCTTGCGACCGCAAAAAAAGTGGATTAAACATTACAATATCCAACAATATCCGGGTGCAATAGAAGAAAATGGAGTAAACGCCATAATTAAAACCGTTTCTGCGTTTGAGCATTCAAATAAACGCCCAAAGATAGTTGCAATTGGTCCATTGAATAATATTGCCGATTTACTCTCGAAAAAGCCAGATATAATTCATGAATCAGAATTTATCGGTATGCACGGGAGTATTCGATATGGATATGGTGCGCAGAAAGGCAACATGCCAGAATACAATATTGTTCACAATATAGAAGCTAGCAAGCAAGTATTCTCTTCAAAATGGAAAAAGACCATTACGCCCTTGGACACATGCGGAGATATCATCTTAGAGGGAAAGAATTATGAGAAATTGCTGGAGTCGGATGATCGAATTGTGCAAAACATCTTGGAGAATTATCGAATATGGGCTAAAAGAAAAAATAAACGGTCATCGGTGCTTTTTGACACGGTAGCCATATACCTTGCCTACTCAGATAAGCTCCTTCGGATGGAACAGTTAAAATTGAAAGTGAATGATAGTGGTTGTACCATAATTGACCCCGAGGATGGTCAGATTGTTAATGTTGCAACGTCTTGGAAAGATAAGAATCAATTTAAGAAAATGCTGGTTGACAGGTTGACATCTCAATAGGCGGCTGAATAAGACATATTGAACTTTTTCTAAGAAAGCTTTATGTGATACTAGTTTTACTAGTTTTATATTATGAAAAAATCGAAGATATATATCGCCATTCTACTGATTTCCATTATCTTTATTGTTTTCAATCCGATTTTTGTGAATCTGGTAAACGCTGCGACTTGGAATCAGATAACTGATGACGCAGATGACGTCTTCTTGTATAATCCGAATATGAATAACCCGGTAGATTGCTATCAAGATCTTGCCGATTATCCAGACTCGGATATATTGTTGATCAATTGGGCTTATGATGAAATTATTGGATTGACGCTAAACATTACTTTCAATGGCGAGTATAATTTGAGCGAGATTAATATCATATTATATGTTGATATGAATTCGTCATATACAGATGGTTCGCAATATCCTGAAGTCGATGTTTATGATCAAATGGAAGCAGAACTCATGATTCAAGTAGATAGAAGTTTTAAACGATTCTTCTTCAATCTCACTACTCAACCAACAATGGTTCCCGTTATACAGGATGTGCATACATTTGAGATTAATTTAGGTGTTGAAAATAATCACATGATTGACTGGATCCCTAATTTAGCCAGTCCGGCAGAATGGAATATATTTGGCTATGCACGGATACAAGATTGGGCTGATAATATGTATGATTATGTTAACTGGGACAATCTACGAAACAAACACCAATCGTTATGCCCGAATGATAGATTTCCATGGTGGATAATCCCGTTGATTTTGGCAGTCGTGGGTGCTGGTGTTGCCGTCATTATAATAGTCAAAAAGAAACAAGATTCACAGAATTCAGATTAGATTCATATTAGTTTCAGATTAGATGTAATTAACGCCTATTTTGTTTCATTCTATCTTTTATTTCATTCACTCTATTTTCTTTCATTCTATCTTATTTTTAGAATATGTGATCTATATTCTTAGCCGATCATCTTTAATTGTCCACCACATTCTGGACATTTAAAAAGATATCCGCTCAATTTAAACCCACAATTTGGACATATCATCGTCACCTTTGGTGTTCCATCTTCATTCTCAAGCCGTTTCTGAGATTGTAAGAAGACCACAACGCCCATAACAAAGAAACCGATTAAATAGATTAGGCTATTGATGAAGTCCTCTTCACCTAAGTCTAGTCTGTTAATTGCTGGGACAAAAATCAAGCTAACAATTATGAAATTAAGGATCACTGCTACAACTCTTTTCTTCAACATAATACCGCGCTTTCTTAACCGAATATCGATGAATCTAACAAGAAAGATGATCAACCACAAACCGCCAATGAGCCCTAACCAGAAAAATGCTTCTGGCGGCAATGATATTGGCCCAGTTAGAGAAAACA
>WJKO01000115.1 GCA_014729055.1 Promethearchaeota archaeon
ATTTCATTTTCAGATACGATCTCGGATTTCTCTTTGTCAATCGCTTATTTTTTAAGGGGATATTTCTGAAACAATAGGAAAGCATCATCAAATAATTCATAGGTTAACACTTCTTTCTGTATCCTCGGAGTAAAAAGACTCTTAAATGCATTAAAATCTTCATTCTTCAATGCATCAATCTGAAGTTCGACAGTTTCTATTGCGTTGTTTATCCATTGTTCAGACATATATTTACTTTTGTAAATTTCCGATAAATACTTTATTTTTGATGAAGGTGATCGTTAAAATATGGTTCTGCAAACGAAACTTCAACATCTTAGAAGTAAAGCTAAATTTAAAAAATTAATCAAAAATCATGAAAAAGTGATAATTATAGCAGGTAGAATGTGTCCTGTTTGTTCATCAATGTACCCAATATTTGAAAGATTGGATGAAATTCATGCGGACATAGAGATCTGGGATTGGGATTATGATTTACAATCAGCAGATGTAATAAGAGATTTACCAGAATGTGAGGATTTTTGGAGCTTGCCTTTTGTAATTTATTTTAAAAATGGTAAGGTTGCTGAGGCAACAGCAGGTAAGCAGACTGCAAACGAAATAAAAAAGATTATTAAACGAATTTACAAATGATATTCCTATTTTTTAATCACATTTTAACAAAGATAAAATAAACATGCTAAATTAGTTCTATCAAAGTTATACGAAAAAAACATAGATTACTATGAAATGATATAACAAAATGATAAAGAAATAAGTGTTTATATTATGAAAATGGTATTAATACATTCAAACGGAATACATGTTGAGAAATTAAAGGTTGCTACGACAAGTCCTCAAGAATTTGAAGAAAATGAGATAGATATGGAGGGTTTAGTGTTAGTTGCATTAGTTTCTGTAGAAGACCAAGACACATTTGATGTTAATCTCATAGCAAACCAAGCAGTTGATACGATAATCGAAGCAAAAGAAATGATAGAAGGTTTTCCGGATAAGATTAAGGAGCAGAATGAGCAAATTAAAGAGCGCAACCGCAAAATAAAGGATAAATCAAAAAAGAAAGAGTTAAAAAAACTGATTTTACCCGAAGAGAAATATCGTGTTGAATCAGTAATGGTCTATCCGTGGGCACATCTCAGCAAGTTCTTAAGTAAAGATAAAGAATCTATGGATGTATTCCCGAAAATCGCAGAAATTTTAAATTCGAAAGGGATTAAGGCAAAATACTCCCCATTTGGATGGTATAAAGCTTTTAGAATAGAATGTCTAGGTCATGAATTAGCAGAAATGTACCGAGACATAAAGCTCGCAATCCAACCAAAGGAACATGTAGAATCTGCAAAATTCTTTTTGGCATCCCCAAAAGGAGAACTTTTAGAATTTAGCTATGATGAGAAAGACCGCGTGATATTTCCGGATGAAATTAATTCTGAGGAATACAGTGATCTTCAAGATTTTTTAAAATCTGAAGTTTCAAAGAAAAAAAGAGCAGATAAAGGAAAAGAACCAGCTCATATTAAATACATGCAGAAATTTCAATTAGTAGACTTTGACCCAAATACGGATAAAGGTAATCTGATGTGGTATACAAAGGGCGTAATGATGAAGAATCTTATCCGCCAGCATATCATGGATAATTGTATAGATTATGGGGTAATTTTAATCGATACGCCCCTCATGTATACGGTTAAAAATAAAAGACTAACGGCGCAAACGGCAAGATTTCCTGCGCGAACCTACTGGGTACTTTCTGGAGATAATCGATATTTGTTACGATTTGCCGGAGATTTTTTACAATTCTCGAAATTCGCCGATATGAATCTATCAGAGAAAGATCTACCTTTACGTGTATATGAATATGAACAATATGATTTCAGGAGAGAACAAGCCGGGGAAGTTGTTGGTTTGCAAAGATTACGCAGTTTTACAATGCCGGATTTACATTCAATGTGTAAAGATTTAGATAAGGCAACTGAAGAGTTTAAGAACCAATACGAACTTGATAGTAAACTAATGGCGGAATATGGTCTAAAATCTTATTGTATCTATCGAACAACTCAAGATTTCTTCGAGGAAAATAAAGATTGGATAATGAAATTAATAGCCGAAGAAAATGAATATGCATTAATCGAATTATGGGAAGAACGATATTATTATTTCATCTTAAAATTTGAACGTGCAATCCTATCTGATGCCAACAAAAGCGCAACATTAGCTACAATCCAAGTAGATGTAGAAAGCTCACGAAATTATATTGAAGAGCAAGGGAAAAAAACCCAGAAATATAATATTAGAGTAAAATGTGAAGACGGAAGCGAAATATACCCTATAATTCTACATAATGCTCCTGGTGGTGGTGTTGAACGAATCATCTGGGGAATGCTTGAAAGTAATCTTAGAAATATAAAAACGCATGTC
This sequence comes from Promethearchaeota archaeon, assembly GCA_014729055.1. Classification (GTDB taxonomy): domain Archaea; phylum Asgardarchaeota; class Lokiarchaeia; order Sigyniarchaeales; family Promethearchaeaceae; genus WJKO01. The sequence goes on from WJKO01000115.1 coordinate 2,419, forward strand.
CCAGGTTTTCCAGTATGGATAAGTCCTATTCAAGTCCGTGTTTTACCCGTTGGCAGTGAATTAAATGACAGCTGTTATGAGATAGTAGAAAAACTAAATAAAAGCGGGATACGAGCAGATTTGGACGATCGTGATGAGTCGTTAGGGAAGAAGATTCGACAAGCAGAAAAAGATTGGATACCCTATTCGATAATCTTTGGTGAGAAAGAACTTGAATCTGGTAAATTATCTGTAAGAAAACGACTAACTGGGGAGAAAATCATTAAAAAACGAACTTCTAAAAATATAAAGGTAAATTCCTTGGAAGAATTTATCAGCATGTTAAATGATGAATTAATGGGATTTCCACGACATAAATTACCGCTGTCATTTAGAAAAATGAGTACAAAAATAGATTTTCGATGAATTAGACATTTCTATTCAAAGAAATTGAAATTTAATTTTTCCTTTTTTGATTGATTTTTTGTGGGATTTATTCTTTTTCTAAGTCTTTTATTGCTCTTTGTTTCATCTGATAACCCATTCGAGTTGATAGCCCGAATAATTCAATAAATCCGTACGATGCAGTTTGATTAAATGAACTATCAGTGTCATAAGTCGCTAATTTAAGATCATAGAGTCCATAAGGAGAGTCTTGTGCAACTACTTCTGCTTTACCTTTGAATAATCTAAGTTTAGCCCATCCTGTGGCTTTTTTATTTACTTCATTGACAAATGCGTTCAAGGCATCCATTAATGGGTCTAACCAAAGCCCTTCATATGCCATTTCGGTCCATTTTTGATCTACCATCGTTTTAAATGAATTCTCTTCCTTCGTACATACGTATTTTTCTAATGCTTTATGACCTTTAATTAGTATTTCTGCTGCGGGTACTTCATAAGTTTCTCTGCTTTTTAAACCAATAGTTCTGTCTTCCATTGATTGTACCCAACCTATTCCATGTTTTACCGCAATCTTATGAACCTTTTCGATTACATCATACGCGCTCATATCTTCATCATTCAATCCCGACGGAATACCTTGATTAAAATGAATTTTGATAATCTCTGGTTCATCTGGCCATTGTTCTGGTGGTGATAACCATTCCAAACTATCTTGAGGAGGAACTTCATTGGGATGCTCGAGAATATCACATTCGGCACTACGACCCCAAAGGTTTTCATCTGTGGAATATTTCTTATTTTGATTCGAGATTGGAATACCATGTTTTTGAGCATATTTCATTTCATCGTCACGACCCATTCCCCATTCAATCATCGGTCTGAGAATTTTAAGCTGTGGTGCTACTGCTTTTACATAAACATCCAAACGTACTTGGTCATTGCCTTTTCCCGTGGAACCATGGGCAACGGCATCGCATCCTTCCTTAAGTGCTATTTCAACAACTTTTTTAGCAATTAAATAACGACCCACCGCAGTGCTAAGAGGATATGAACCTTGATAAAAGGCATTTGATTTAATTACAGGTACAATATACTCATTTACAAATTCTTCCTTAAGATCAACGGTGTAACTAGCCACTGCACCTGCATTTTTTGCCTTTTCTTCAATTTGTTTAAATCTTGAAGGATCAATCATCTCTTGTCCTAGATCTGCTGTGAATGTAACAATCTCAGCATTATAATGCTCTTGTATCCATTTCAGCATACAGCTCGTATCTAAACCACCACTATACATAAGACATACTTTTTTAACTTGTTGCTCAGTCATTATCATCACGAATTGTTATATACAATTTATACAAAAAAAGAAAGCTCTCTTTCATAAAATGATTATGTTCTAAATGAGATAAAACGGCAATTTTCGTTATGAAATCAACATGAAGTTTTGATCATTCTATTTTCTTAATTGCTCTAAGAATTTCGCCTTCTTGGTCTATGAATTTACCAGAACCATCTTCATATTCCAAATAGAATGCAGGTGTGTCGATACGATCATAATATGGATATGCACTAAACACATGAATAAATTGCTCATCCCATAATACTTGATATGCACCCCGCACGCTTTCATGAGCCCTGACTAAACGTTTTAACCCGCTTTTTTTAAAAAATGACTCCAACGCTTTTCGATTAAATTGATATATATTTGGTCCCCGGAAACTCATCTGAAATATGGGTACGTCATTAGTGACTATATTCTCATTCGGATCATTCCAAGTTATCTGATAAATCAATTGCGCGGCTTTATTAATAATAGTCGGATCCCGCAAACTCGTTAAAGGTAACTTTATATCACGTAATATCTGAAGAAAATAATCTGGTTTATCAGGATCTAAAGGTTTCGGTATTCCTCCGTGAAGTGCTAAAGTTTTCCACTTTGTTTCTACCGCAACGGGTAACATCCCATACAATTCATCTAATTTTCGCTCCGGAAATTTACCATCGGATATTCGCTCACGAACTTCCGTCTTAAATCCATACATTTTATTAATACGTGTGTCCTCGTGGTTTCCCTTCAACATGATAGTATGGAATGGAAGATCATCTTCAATTGAAATATCAACAAATTTCTTCCGTTCGTTAAAACCAAGAGATCTTGAATACATATACAAGACATTTAAAAGACATTCTACTTGAAATGGTCCTCTATCGGTATAATCTCCGAGAAAAACAAGATAGGCAACTTCAAGTTTTTTTGCTAGATCAACAGCATATTTTATATTGCGAAAAAAACCATGAACATCGCCAACATAGAGAACTGGACCCTTCTCAATACAACCAATTGCATTCTGATTTCTAATAGTCGGTGTTACTTCGTCAATAAAGTCCGTAATCATTTCTAATGTAACTTTTTTAATATTAGACATTTTCTTATTTTCTCTTGGCTTCCCTTATTGCATCAAATAAAACATAGAATTGATAAGAGAAAAAATTTCGGAAATCAATTATAATGTAAAAATAGAAATAGAATTTAAAATAAAAAAGAAGTAGAAAGCGAAATGGAAAATTTCAAATGTAAAGTATGCGATAAGGACAAACCATTAGAGGACTCTGTATCACTTGAAAGTCAGATCTGCGTCACATGCTTTACAAGTATACAAATTCATAAAAGAAACTTGAAAAAAATAGAATTCTATAAAGATGTTTTAAAAGAAGAAAATCAACATACGCCGATCAGAAAAAACAAGATTAAAATAATTGAAAAAATGAATGATATCTTCTCATTTCAAAGGGCAGATATTCTTCAAATCTCTCAAAATGATGTGAACTACTATATAGAAGAATTTGCGAAACAAAAAACCATTAGATCTCTAAGATTCTGGAAGGGAAAATATATTGTCAGAGAATATGAAAAAGACTATTTCGATCTAGATCGCATGAAAAGAACAATAGGAACATATAAAAGGAAAATTAATGCCTCAAATAGAACCAAAATAAAGTTCAAGAGATTTGTGAATATAATCGGAAGAGAAAGTCAATTTAAAGTGCTAAAAAATATGCTCTTAACGAAACTCATTGAATTTGTTAAAACAGATGATAGTGAAGAATTTGCGAAATTAAAACAATTTATCTTTAAGGGTGTTGAAGAATATTACGAAGAGGGGCTAATTCCAAACATCTCGCTTTTTTTTCATGATAATTATGAACGCCTTTTTTCAACACTATTTACAAAAATTCTTCCTTTTGACATTCGACGAATCTCTTTTAGTTATCCACGAGTCAATTCTAGAACAGACTTTGGTCTGACCTTTTTTTACAGATATAACGCGATAGAACTACACGCAATTGAAGATGCAATAAAACGACATTGTAATGATAAAAAGACCAAACTAAATCAAGTATGTAAATTTCTCTTTCTCAATAACATTAAAACTATTACATTAATTCTGGATGACTTATTATTGCATTATTATAAAATCTTGAAAATTCATTCTTCAGTTCGATCTATTGTGAATGTTCTCAACTCAAATCAAAAAACCACTAAGCGTTATAATGAAGTATATTATAAAATCCACATGCGTGAATGGTAATCAATCTTCTCTCAAGTATAATATGATTTGAGAAAAATTTATTCCAAATATATCCTTCAAAATTCTCTCTTTATAGATTTGTCGTCTATAGTCAGCAAAACTAAACTATAGAATACGAAAGTAATTATTCAATTAAACTTGAATTATCCATATAGACTACAAAAAAAATTATATAACTGCTAAGAAAAAGCTCATATTAATCTATATAGAGGTTTTAGTTCATGAAAAAAAGAAAAATCAATTTTAATATATCAAAACGCACTTTTGGATTGTGCTTATTATCGCTATTAACGTTCCAAATTTTAATTATTACAGCATCGGTAGGTATCATGCCAATCTCACGCGATGACATTGTTAATCCGCCATCTGAACCGATTATCGTGTATGAGAATCCAGATGAAGAACTGCCGGAAGAATTGAGTGAAGAAGAAAAAATAGAATATTATGAATCTCATTTTGAACCACACGTGATATCAAATATGCCTGAAGGGGCGTATGAAGAGGAATACGGAAATTGGAAAAAAGGGGATCCAGGAGCACACACAATTGACGGAGATTTCTTCTTAAGTGTTTTAGTCTGGGATTTTCATGTAGGCCAATATGACAGAACGGTTGATGAATTAGTCCAAGACGCAATAGATAATGACTGCGATTTTATTGGATTTACCAACATTGACGCCGTTCGTGTTTCCAAGATGTGGATAGAGATAATTATTCAATTATTAGGAATCCCCAGTTGGGTTCTTGACATTCTTTTTTCAAGTGAAGATTTCATTGAAATTGCTACCGATTTGGATGAATATTATGGTGCGATCCAACAAGCACGATTTGATTACCGAAATGAAGATATACTGATATTTTTCGGGTTAGAAAAGTCGATTGGAGATGGTAGCACACTTTCAGATGAGGCTAGTATGTTGAATTTCGGAAAGCGAATGCAATGTTTACTCCCATATAATTCTTATAGTGAGGAACAATATATGCAAGAGCTTATGCTTGCAGCCCAAGATCTAAATGAAGTCTTAACTACTATGGATTCCTTCAGAGGGGATAACTTTGAAGGGGGAAGTTCTATGATTTCACCACATATGGGAACTGAATTAGTAGATCCTTGGGATAATGAGGATTTTGAAAGACTAACTCAATGTGACCAGACATCGACTGGTGTTGTTTCAGTCGCAAAGGATGCAATTGATGATTTTATTGAATATGATCCTGGTGCAAGTGAAATAAATTGGGATTATTGTTTAGATCAAGGCTGGAATGTTTTTGGTGCTGCGGGCTCCCAAAATTGTTTGGACGAAGCATGTAGTCCTGGAGAGACTATTAAAACCTACGTTAAAACTTGGAGTCCAGGATATTATGGTATAATGGAGGGTTTAAAATTCGGAAGAGTTTTTTCCGCACAAAATGATATTATTGGTTCCATGGATTTACAATTATACGATGCTTATGATCAGATAGCATATATGGGTGATACAATATCATCTTATGGAAATCAGACGTTCAAGTTTGACGTACAAAACAGTACAAATATCGACCACGTTAATTTAATTACAAACCACGGAGGAAGTACACAAATAATTAAAACATTTGATGAGGACGACTATGATTTATCCGACCCAGGTCATCTTAAAGGCATTTTTCAGATCCCTCATAGTGATGATCCATATTACGCCAGAATTGAGGGCGTTGCCGATAATGGAGATAGATTTTTCTCGGCTCCGATTAATTATGAATTGTCATCTGTGCAATTCCCTGAAGTTCACATTGTTGAACCGAGTATTGATGATTTTCACACAAATAATGCAAGCTTAATGATGGAATGGACGAAAAGCGAAGAAATAACACACTTAACGCTTTACCAATGGTTTGATTATAGAGATCCTGGTCCAACCATTGTTGATTGGGATCGAGCAGTTCAAATTAATGAAGGAACCACCTGGAATAATGATGATATAGCATGGTTAGAAGATGGATGGAACACCGTTTTAATTAAAGGACGAGATTCTACTTCGGGTTATACAGCACGCGATTATATTCATATCTATGCTCATACAGATATACCTGTTGTTAATATTCTAACTCCTGATGATGAGAGTTATCTAAATTATAATGATATAGAAATAGAATGGGAAGGTATACCATCTGGAACGCATGATATTTTAGAATATTATGTTTGGAACGATACAGAATCGAAAGTTACTTTAGGTTCAGGAATCAACACTTATACATTCAATGATATGGCTGATGGAACACACGAGATCCACGTGACGGCAAATCAAACGGATAATTATGAAACATTCACTTTTAATATTACGATCTATGTGGATACAGTTGATCCCACTGTGAATATAAACAATCCTCCCTCAGATGATTTAATTTATGACGAAAATAAAGAGGATCCTTGGTTAGAACTTGATTTTAACCTTGATGACGTAGATTTATGCACGGGTGATGTTGATTATGCAATTATTGATACATATATCGACACACGGAATGACGGAAACTACGATTTATTGAAGACAGAAACGGTCGATGGAGAGGAAACCGAATACAATGTAACATGGGCTGACGGATCTTATTTGGTCAACATAACTGCCTTTGATCTTGCAAATAATAATTATACGGAAACAATAAAATACCACATAGATTTCTACAAACCTTTATGTTGGTTACCTTCAGCATTCTATTCTGGATCTCAGAGTCTAATTGTGAATTGGTCTCAAGCAGATACAGCAACTGAAATCGATACCCCAATTATTACGTATTATAATGAAACTGCCGTATATTTAGATTCAGATCAAAATGGTACTGAAATGTGGTACCCTGGTGAAGGAGCGTATCCATTTACATTAGATGTAAATGATACAGCGGGACACTCAATTCAAAGGGAATCAATCGTTTATATTGATCAATCAAATCCTACAATATTCACTGTGTGGATAGATGACCAATACTATGGTCTCGGAGATTACTTCAAGCTAGGTTTGAGTATTAATGATGAAATGAGTGGTATCGACAATGTAACACTTAGCTATGCTTTGTTTACTGACCCCGAATCAAAATACGAAAAAACCATGACTACACACGGAGTTAAAGCACATCGTATTCTCATGGAAATTCCTCACAAGAAGATTTCTCAACATGCACCAAATAATCATGTGAATGTGACGTTTAGTTTTCTTGTCTACGATAAGGTAGGAAACAGTGCATCAACAGCAGAATTTGATTATGAGATTCGTCTGAACATAGATTTAGATGGAAATAATGGTTTGACCGTCCAACAAATATTCATTATCATTGGAAGTGTTGCCGCCGCTTGTGCTATCGGATATTACGCATATTTCAAAATTAAGAGGAAACGCGAATTCGGTGATGTTGCTAAATATTATTAAATTTCTTTTATAAATATAGACGGCCATATTTCATATTTTTTTTATTTTCAACAAATTCTCGATATTTTATTTTTTATATCTTTCACTCTCTACATTCAAAAAAGAAGTGATATTGTACTACAATGAAGATGCAGACAAAAAATAAAATCAACGCCACTATCACTAAGCTTCAAAAAGCACCTTTTTATGAAAAACAAATACGCCATATAGAAAAAATAGAAACACGAGAGCCAGAAATAGGTATACTTAAACATAATTTGGATCAGCGGATAATGGGTTGGTTAAATGCAAACAATTATCAATTATACTCTCATCAAACTGAAGCAATAGATGCAATATTAGATGATAAAAACGTAATAATTGTAACACCTACTGCATCTGGTAAAAGTCTGGCGTATAATATACCCATTTTGGAATCGGTATTGAATGATTTACGTTCCACTTTTCTATATATTTTTCCGCAAAAAGCACTCACGCAAGACCAATATGCAAAGTTACAAAACCATTTTTCTGATTTAAACTTAGAACAAAAATGGATAGGAATTTATGATGGGGACACTAATAAATATGAGAAAGCAAGAATTAGAAGACAATCCCGCTTGATCTTGACAAATCCCTATGGCTTACATTATTACATTGCATATCGGCAACTCTGGTCAAGATTTTGGCGAAATTTAAAATATATAATAATTGATGAGTGCCATAATTATCGTGGTGTATTTGGTTCTAATTTTGCTCAAGTTGTTCGGCGGTTAAGAAGAATCTTGAGAACATTTAATATTGATCCTCTTTTCATTCTCTCCA
>WJKO01000116.1 GCA_014729055.1 Promethearchaeota archaeon
ATAGTTGCCCATCTAATTTATCAATCTCATTTGAAATTACCAAATGGGGTGTAGGCCACGTTGGAGTCCCTACCAGAAAGAGCTTATATATTTTTAAATTGTTAGTCATTCTAAAAACGCCTATTTCAAACTAGACTAACATTCTATTTAAGTTCTCTAATTTCCTATTTGAAAAAATAACTATCTAAACATGAATCCAGCATTCTCATAAATTTTTCATCTTTCATCATTTTTAGTTCCATTTCGGCTTGATTTTTACATTTCGTGTTGATAATGTTTTCTTGATTTAAGAGCATTTTTTTAAGATCTATGAGAATTTGATTATATTTTGTAAGATGCTGTTGTTCAAACCTTAACAACCTACAAACATGAGCAAGCAACGCTTGTGCGAATATAAGCGTGCTTTTAACTTCTATACGGTTATTTAAATCCTCCAAACCGTGATAATACTTCAATGTATTGTTAATATTTCGCGTTATATCTTGAGTGAGTGTAATGAGCTCGATTTTGGAAATTATCTCAAATTCGTCGGGAAATAATCCGGCGTGGATATTGGTTAAAAACTCCTTTAACAATACATATTGATTCGGATTCGCCATAATATGTTAAAAATAAAATGGATTAATATGTATTTGCATGGTTATTTTATATCTTCATCTCTATATCGGTATATCTTTTTCTTAATGTTTAACGATAATTTACGATTTTATGTCGCATTCTTCCGATCTCTCTTTGGTTTTAGGGAGATAAAAGCGTTAAAAACCATTAATCCGATATAAATACTTGCCCAATGAGCGTTTTGCGAAAAAAGAAAGTCATAACTCATTTCCAAACTCATAAAATTGGAATCTGCTTTTATTTTGATATTAAAACTATCCAGCGAGTCGATTCCGTTAACTGTATCATTAATTACATCCAAGGCATTCAAACCATAGGCATTAAAGATTCCAGAAAATCCTTCCGGATGATCCGATAGAGTAAAAAACGTAACTTGTGGACAATTAAATGCCTTCAATATCAAGATCTGTTTGCACAATATATCAAAACCCGACACATGTTGATATTTATCGCCGTCCCATTGCGAGAAATTCTCATCATTCATAAACAATCCCTCATCCAAGATCCCGAGAAGAGCACCTGCTTTATTCATTCCATGACCATATTTATTAAGACCTAAATGGTGGAGTTGCATTTGCATATAGAGACTGAAATGTGCCGTATCCGGATCGAGATTATCATCATTATATAACATTGGGACAAATTCATCATATGGGATTTCGAATACATTATTCATCGAAAACACTTCCAAGTCAAGATCGTTATCCAGAGGATCAGCTAATGGTCCGTCCGCATCATCATAAGTTGTAGTGAAGAGAAAATGGTCTATACCATAGAGGGAATTTACATGTCCAAAGAATTCGACCCATTCAGATTCTATATATGTGTCTTCTAGCTTTTTAAAAAAGTCGAGGTAATTTTGTGTTGCTTGTTGATTCCTAGTTTCATTCTTAAAATAGAAATCTTGACTCAAACCATACCAATCTCTCATACAATCTTCTTGATCGGTATGTATACCAACAACATTAGTTAAGTTATATTCAACTGACGTTTTCAATACTTCCCAACCTAACCAAAGAGTTCCACCAACTCCGTGTGTTCCATTAGTGACCGAATAATCAGTTGTAAAACCGCAAGGTATTCCATGAATTAAAACAATGAGCCGAATATTTGGATAATTGGTTTTCCAATAAAGGCAGTTATCAATAAAATAATCTTGCCACCATATATAATGAGGGGATGAAGTTATATCTTCTTGCCAGTTGAATGGATCTTCCAACCATTTTTCATAACCGATCCAATATCCCGAATGAACGATCATCATCATATTATGTTCGTTCATCTCCTCACATTGCGCTGCCGAGAAAAGAGAATGATTCATATCTCCATAACCTGCAAACACGATCTGATAATCTTCAGGTGTTATTGTAATTTCTCTGTGCGAAAATAATAAACCATTTCTGTAAAGGATTGAGAGAACCCCTGTCCCGCCAACAATTGCTGTCAAGATGAATAAGGTTAGTATTTGCTTTTTAGTTAGTATAGACTGCAATTTACACCTAATATGAGCACAATTTAAGGATTGCTGGTTTGAAATCCCTTTTGAAATCCCTATTGATTCCCGCGTTTTACTCTCTTCGGATTTCTCATCTGATCTACATTGTTTTTGTTTTGTTTGTAGCAAAATTCTGGACAGCGTTATAGACACATCGACGAAAGCAATCAAAAATCCTATGAGGACTATGATTCCCAATGCAAGAAATATGTAATAAAAACCCTCCCAAGTCCATAACATTTCAAAATCTTCAATGTATCGGCGCCATATGATCTTGAAAACAGCAAACGGCACCAATGCTAAAATAATTAGTAGCGCCCATTTCTGGTTTCTCATAAGTACCCCTAACATGCATAATCCACAGAAACTCAAACCGAGAAAAAGATGATAGCCGGCATGTATCGTTAAATACCAAGGTCTGGTGTATAAATAACCGCCAAAGATAAGATAATGTATAAAGAACAATGATAGAAGAGAAAGAAAAGTGTAGAGATAAATAAAATCTCTAAATTTATTGAAGTTCGCATGTTTAAATGATGTATTAATTTGGTTTGTGTTTTTGCCCATACTTGAATCAAAATTAACTTCAATAGGTAAAAAAGGTTATTAAAATATTTACCCCGTTGTTTATGTCATACATTTCAAAGTAGTAAAAGACTAATTGCCATAACAGCCATTCCTAGAACCGCTCCAATAATAACTGCGTGCCCTTTTCCATAATGATGGGCGGTTGGCAAAATCTCATCAAGTGAAACATACACCATAATACCTGAGATTAGTGCAAGCATTCCCCCGATTAATTGAGGGGATAAATACGGCAACAAGATCAATGCGGCAACTAGCGCTCCGATTGGTTCTGCCACTCCCGACATGAAACTATAAAGAAATGCCTTTTTTTTGCTCTTTGTCGCATAATAAATCGGAATTGAAACCGAGATCCCCTCAGGTATATTATGGATCGCGATCGCAATCATAATCAACAGACCTAATTGCAGATCACCTAGAGCTGTTCCAAAGGTTGCCATCCCTTCTGGGAAATTATGAATTGCAATAGCAATTGCTGTCATGATTCCCGCTTTTTTTAATTTGG
>WJKO01000117.1 GCA_014729055.1 Promethearchaeota archaeon
GCAATGATGTTTGGTGTGGGCGGAGTTTTGGTTGAAGTGATGAAAGATGTAAGTTTTAGAATCTCACCAATTACCGAATTTGATGCTAACGAAATGATTCATGAGATCAAGGGATTTAAATTGTTAGACGGATACCGTGGGGCTGCTAAGGCAGATTTAGATGCGCTGATTAAGTTATTGACACAGATTTCAGAGTTATCTATGAAATACCCCGAAATCAATGAAATGGACTTGAATCCCGTTTTCATATACGAATCTGGGGTAAAAATCGTTGATGCCCGGATTATCTTAGAAAAAAAATAATAACAAGTACTTACGCTAATGATTAATTAATTTTCGAACAAATTATTGATTTATAAAATGAAATGGGATTATTGCAAAAATTATTAATAAAATTCAAACAACTTTTGATTATTGATTGATATAAGTAGGCAGAAAAGAAAATGAAAAATACAAGATTAAAATCAATGTTCTTTATAGCAATTCTTATTTACAGCACGATTGGCATGAATATCCAAGTATTGAATTCCATAAATAATAGTAATGATTATAATGCTCATATTGATGTATTCGCACAGAATTATACCGAAAATGTAACTTCAGATGTTGAAGGCATTTCTCTCGAAATTCATCAAGCGTATCATGACGAAATTGTTAAAGAGATTAACAACACGGATAATTCATATGTAATACCCGCACCTCATGATGAAAATTTTAACACATCTAGTGTCCAGCTAGAGTTAGAAAATATAAAAGCGCACAATTACACAAAGTCAATAGAAGATTCTCCATATAGTAGAGTACAGAGTTCTGCTATTGATAATAGTCTTCACTTATTGACATCATTCACTACGAAGGTTGATTGTTACCTAAACAATGTTTCATTTGAATTGGAAAAGACAGGCACTTCTGATAGATCTATTACACTTCTCGTTTATAACGCCACATGGGATAGCGACCTTGGAATTTATGTTCCTTATGATAAAGATAAACCAATCAATGATACTCATAGTATCGTCGTTAGCACAGGAAATGGTTGGAGAACCATAACAGATGTGAATCTATTTTTAGATAATGATAGAACAGAAGGAAATACATGGTTTATAGGATTTGAATTAGAAGCGGGTCCTCAGTTTTTTGTTTGGTGGCGATATGTAGGGGATGATACTCTAACAGCACCATTCTCTCAAAGTGATTATATAAATGAAACAAATTCTGTAACTTGGACAGGAACTGAATGGGATTTTGCCTATGATTGGTTTGATACAAGCGTCACAATAGATTTATGCTCTAAAGTCGGTTTAGATTTGCTAGAAAATGATGTTGCACCTTCTGAAATTGGTCTAAAAGTTAATAACAGTGCAATAATTAATAATACAAATGATCCAGCAAAGAATAAAGGATATTGGACATCTAATAATATTATTAATGGTTCCGACGGAGAATTAAACTTTACATTTGAATCGGACTGGGAAGTGTTTGATTTTGAAGTTAATGAAACACAAGTAAACTATACAAAAAATTACTTTTCTGTTGATACTAACTTTACGGCAAAAACCGGCAATGATATTTATTGGAATTCATCAATTGAAATAACGGAATTTGATAATAGGCTCGATAATAATACAATCACTTTTACTACACCATCATCTTGGGATATTTTAGATGTTAAGAATAATACGGAATCTAAATCTTATTCATCAGTTCCAGATATTTTGTTTACTGATGTAGTCGTAACAAGTGATGCAACTAATGGTAATTGGACGCTCTTAACTTATTCAACGAATCTAATTGATGATTTCAAGATCGGTAGATATGGCGTTGAATCTTATACTGCTTACTCAAATGAAACTGTTACGATTAATGCAACTTTTGCGGAAAATATGAATGGGATGGTAAATCTTACCATTTATAATCCTGATACATTGAATGATGAAATTAATTATACGATAGAAAAACCAATCTCTAATATAGATTATATTGATTTGGGAACTTGGAATTGTGATACAAATATTACTGATATTGGCTATTACAGAGTAAGAATATGGTGGTATAATGATACAGATGCAGCTATTATGGATAAATTATTATATATTGGATGGGCGGCAAGCTTAGATGTTCGTCCATTTAATGACATTGAAAAATATTCAAACGACCCTATCTTTAATATTTCTCTAATATATGAAGAAGATTTCACCGATACAAATATTACGGGGGCAACTATTGGATATGATCTGCAATTAGGATCTGGGTGGCAAACGGACTCAACTCAGTCAAATCCTGATGAAACTTATAATATTTCAGTAGATCCAAGCCTCTATCCCACGATTGGTCAATATAATATTCCAATTACTATTAATAAAACGGGTTACTACAATTATTCAATAATATACACTTTAAATATTGTAAACGGGACTCAAATACAAACATTTGAGCAGCAAAATATATTAGAAGTAATTCGAGGGTCAAATGCGTCATATTATTTCAATTATAACGAAACATATGATGAAGCTGCGATTGATCTTGCATTAATCTCTGAAATCAGTGTTAATGATAACTTCTCTTGGAGTTACAGTGAAACGATTGGTGGGAATTATTCAGTAACCCTTAACACATCCAAAATAGATGTCGGTGATTATGAATGTAGCTTTATAATTAGTAAAATTGGTTACGAAACACAAGATATTAACTTTATCATCACGGTAACTAAGCCTTCTACTGAACTGTTGTTGCTTTCTCAGCCAGATCCTGTTTGGAGGCTTAGTGGCAAGAATTCAACAGTAAGCTTTGCATTAAATGACACAGATAATCAAGAATTAGTTAGTGATATGCCAGCCTGCAATGTGACTATTCTTAATGGCTCTAATCCAACTGAACAATGGAATGTAGGAACTTTTAATTATCACGTTTGGGAAGTTGGTAATGGAGAATACAAAGTAAATATTAGCATTTCTGGATTAGATGCTGGATACTATTCTGTCATAATCAATGCTTCATATACACCAAACTATAAAAGTTCAGAATTAAATGTCGAATTTTATGTTCAAGGAAATCGGACTATTTTTACCCTCGTAAACGTGAAACAATATGAAGATTTTGGTTTAAATGTTCTAGATGATAATTCGTATGGTGTTTATGAGAAAGCAGAAGGATTTATTATTGAGTTTCGATTGAATGATACAAATGATGATAATGAATTAATTACAGATGAAATTGTTTCCTCTTTTGAAATTGTGACCACATTAAATGATACTGCCAATAGTATACTATCTAATAATATTCAATTTGATGATACACGTAATGTTTTTTCGGGCGTAGTGTCAATTCCAAATACACTCCCCATAGATGTTTATGAAGTAGAAGTAAAAATTATTATATTTAATTACGAAAACACAACATATACGATGAAACTCTCTGTATTAGAGGAACCAGGTATCCCTGAACAAATATTATATTTAATTTTAGCAAGCATTGTAGCGGTTGTTGCAGTTATTGGAATTCAAAAAGGAATAATAGCCCCACGAAAAAGAAAATATCAAGAAGAAGTCCTCAACACCGCTTCAATCTTTGAAGACGCCATCAATATGCGGCATATTATCATTATCTATAAAGAAACAGGAACTTGTGTTTACTTCAAATCATTTGGAACTGAAGAAATTGATCCCGACCTCATCGGCGGATTCCTAACTGCGGCACAAAGCTTTGCCAAAGAAAGCATCTCGGCATCAGAGAGCTTGAGCGAAATAAAAATGGGTGACAATTCACTTCTCATCTCTGACGGACAATTTGTCCGCGTTACCTTAGTACTTGGAAAACCTGCATCTCAATTCCTAAAAAGCAACCTATCTCGATTTATATTGAGATTTGAAGCAGAATATCGCAGTATATTACAAGATTGGAGAGGTCAGTTAAATGTATTCAAAGGAACGGGTAAAATTGTTGATGCAATGTTGCATACATCGGTAATCCTCCCGCATAAAATATCCACTGATATTAAAGCACGAAAACAACTCAAATCGAGTTTGGCAAAATCATTGCTAAATATTGCCAAAACCTTCACTGCTGGCAAAAAAGAATTATTTTTCCTGGGACAAATTATTACAGAAGCAAAAAATAAACTCAAGAAGAAACCACAAGAGATTTTGCTCGGAGTAAATGAATTAATAAACAAAAAGGTTTTCATTCCAGTAGATCTTTCTCAATATGAACAAAAATCGATTTCGGAACAAGAAATGAAATTACTTGCCCAAAAAGTCGCAGAATTGCCCAATTTTACCAATGAAGAGAAAGAAAATCTCATTAGAGATCTCGTTGAAATGAATGCCATTTAGCGCGAAGCACTTTTAAC
>WJKO01000118.1 GCA_014729055.1 Promethearchaeota archaeon
AAAGAATACGCATATCATATAAATAGGCTTTTTTTTCTCGTTCCCGTTATTCAGGAATTGGAGCAAACTAAAAACCGAAATTTAGTGAAGTTTTGTAACGAAATATTACAAGATTGGATTTTTCGCAATCCAAGACCCACAATTAGACGTGATTCCGTACAATGGAGAGGATTAGAAGCCGCAATACGACTCGCAATTATTCTTCCAAGAATTTTCTATCAATTAGATGAAGAGTTGGATGGCGCTACGAAAATCTTGATTCTTAGTACCATCTTTGACCATTGCGAATACTTGCAACGCTGGCGTTCTTTTTCAGGTAATCACTTGGTAATACAAATGTACGCTTTGGGAACTGGAGCATGCGGTTGGTCAGAGTTTAAAGACTCCAATGAATGGGCGCTTTCAGCTCGAAAGCAAATGACTAAAGAATTGATAAAACGCCAAGTATATCCAGATGGTGTGCAAAAAGAGTGTTCGAGTCATGTACACATGTTTACTTTGACTCATTTCGACCCGTTCATCGAACTGATGAATAAAACAAGAACACCCGTATCGGAACACTATTTACATCGCGTAGAGAAAATGTGGAACTATGCAGTATATTCCATGCGTCCGAACGGATATCTTCCATTAAACAATGATTGTTGGTTAAAAGATTATCGAGAATCATTGAAGGACGCCGCATACACATTTCACCGTGATGATTGGCTTTATATTATAACAAATGGAAAAGAGGGTAATTTTAATGACGTTATTTTATCGCGATATTTTCCTTGGGGCGGTCATGCTATAATGCGAAGTGGTGTGACCGAACAAGATCATTGGTGTTTTTTTGATAATGGACCGAGTGGTATTTCTCCCACTCATCTACATAGAGATAAATTGCATTTATCAATTTATGCAAATGGACGGGATATTTTAGTTGATAGTGGATCGTTGCATCATCTCGAGGATAAATGGCGAAATACTTATTATAACTCTTCAAATGGACATAACGTGGTTCTGATTGATGGCTATGGACAGAAAGCTCCCGAAAGAAGAAGAACAAAACCACTATATCAAACATATATCTCCGATAGAAAAGAAGATTTCGCATTTGGTTGTTACGATAAAGGATACGCAATCGATAAGCTTGGCGTAAAAGTTGGTTATAAATCGAAACTACACGATAACGTTAAACATTACCGGTTATTATATTATCGAAGGGGGAAATTCTGGATAATAGTTGATAGAATTATATGCAAACAAGAAAGGGAAGTAAGTTTCCTTTGGCATTTTCATCCAGATTGTTCTGTAGAAATAGAAGGAAATGATTGTTATACAACGGATGAAGGGCAAGGAAATATTCGCATTATGCCAATTTCCGAACTTAATTTACAAATAGAAAGGATTAAAGGACAAATCAAACCGAATATACAAGGATGGTATAGTAAAAAATATAATGAGAAACAAACGAACTTCTGCGTTAAATATAAGACACGGGTTTTGGAACAACAAGACTTTATTTGGATCATCGTACCTCATAAGAATAGCGTTCCTCCAATATTAGTTAAATCTTATGATACGAGAGATAGTGAGGATCCAGATTTGAAATTATTGTCCATAAATTGCGGCGATATCGTGCAAAAGGAAGATATCCAGCTCGATCTAAAGTTCTACTTAAATTTAATGTAAATCGAATTAAATTTAAAAGATTTAAAAAAGAATTAAAAAAATTATTGTTATGTGTAGCATATAGTTTTATTATAGGGTATAATAAACTGCATTTAGCATTCCTGCAACACCATCTGTGCCAGGATTTCCTATGGAATTACCTCCAGAACCAGCTTGACCTGCAACACCCGTTGATATAATAAATTGATTTGAAGTTCCATAATTTGGGCTTTCTGCCCCATGTCCGTAGATACCAACCGAACATCCACCAGATCCGCCGCCACCACCACCACCATGACCGCCATCGCCACCATTACCACCAGATCCTCCTGTCCCACAACAATTTTCAAATCCATTGCTACCTAGTGAACCGCCAGATCCTCCAAGACCTCCTGAACCTCCGACACCACCTGATCCACCATCACCACCATCGCCACCAGCACCCAGATATAATGTGTTATTGTAAATTTTTGGAATTAAACTTTCGGTAGAGGTATAATATATAAAGATACAAAAAGATCCCCCACCACCATCACCACCATTACCAGCTGCACCGCCTTGACCGCCGCTACCACCGCCACCGCCGCTGGCACCACAATACCCATAATATGGAGCACCAAGTGGATCCAAACTTGATGGATCATCAAGTCCACCACCTGCACCGCCGCCTCCGCCGCCACCACCATCACCACCATAAGTACCAATAGAACCCACTGAACCACTCCATTCGCTCAATATTACATTTCCAGTCTGATCAGTTGCACCATCGCCGCCCATACCATTTAAACCATCTACACCAGAATCTCCTGGTTGACCATTAATTTGTCCAGAAGAAGGCATTTGAGCCACCGGTCCTGTATTTATCTGTCCATTGTTCCCACCATTTCCACCAGAACCTCCCGCACCACCTTCGGCACCCATACCCGAATCTCCAGTAACACCATCACCTTGTTGAGCATCATAAGTAGCAGGGACTGCTGAGTCTCCGCCCTCACCTCCTGGTTCGGTGCCACCTGCAGATCCTGCACTACCTCCTAAAACAGAATCAGAAAGAGATGTCGCCTTTTTGGAGTTTGCACCACTTGCACCATCCCCCCCGTTTGCACCGTTTACTCCGTCACTACCATCTGCACCATCGCCTGCCGTTCCACCAAAAATTGTGCAGTTTCGAATTGTGAGACTGGCGTTACTATTACTCAAATAGAACGCATAAGAGTTAACCGAAGCGCCATGTACAACTGGTCCATGAATCTCTAAACCTTCAATAACCATATTTTTATCTATATCACACCCATATATCGTTGTATTTCCAGCATTTTGCATGATTACTGATGGAAAATAACTCAAACTATATAAAGAGAAATTTTCACTATATCCACCGAGTAAACTGATTCCATTCGCCAAGACAACTGATTCATTGTAAACTCCTTTCCCTATAATTATAGTATCATTATTGTTTATTTTGGCGTAATTTATTGCATATGTTAGCGTTTTCTGCGGTTTGTCTATTGTGCCACGCATCGAGCCATCTAATCCGTATTTAGAAGACACATAGACTGCATCCTCCATCACATCGGGAACAATAATCGATTCCGGAAGGTCTATACAATCGGGACAATCAGGACAATCTTCACATGTGGGGCATTCAGGACAATCAAGACAATCTTCACATTCGGGATTGAGCTTTGAATAAAACCCAAAGAAGATCCCTAATGCTCCTACTATTATCCCGATTATCATCATAGATATTGCTTTCTTATTTTCAACCACTAAAATCAAGCCTCATTTTTTTTATCGCTTTATCTAAAAATCCTCAAAACATCTTTATAGGTTTTTTGCCTAAATTCGAAGAAATTCAGACAAAGTAAAATAAATATATCTGATTATCCAATTTGATGATATGAAGAAGATAACCTCGGTATTTTTTTTAATTAGCTTCATTTTTCTCTGTGGATATATTGAGGGAAACATCGAAAACTCAGATTTTATAGATAATGAAGAAAATATGCTTGATCGAAACAATTTCATTGATAATGTGGAGGGATTATATTCATCAAGTATTCCGACGTTTATAACGGATGTAAAAACAAATACATTCTCGTTTTCACCAAATAGTTCACCTGGGATAAAGGATGAGATAAATTTCTTCTTCAAACCAAGCGAAGAATCACGAGCAAATTTAACAATTACCGCTGAACGTTCTCTTATTGATACTGAAGCGGAACATATCACCGTAGAGTATTACAATAATAAAATTTATGCACTTTCTAAACGCTGGAGATCAGACCTTAGTTATACTGAATTTCAATTATTTACTTCTGATAATGAGGGATTGGATTGGGAAGAACAGCCAGAATGTTCGTTTGAAAATATTGGGGTTAATGATTATGTGACGAAATTAGATTTAAAAATTGACCAGAATTCTGGGGTATTTTTTCTTGCGTTGAGAACACAACATCAAACAGAACAGTTCCCAGATACATTTACCTATTTATATAACTCAACAGATAAAGGGCAAAATTGGAACTTGGTTTCTTTAATTGGGGATGAAATCAGTGATTACACGCTATCAGAATTTACATCCATAACTTTTTCTAGTGATAATTCCAAAATATATGCATGTAAAAAGACGTATAAACCATCAGATTATTATGTCTTTTTCTTAGAATCCTCAGACAACGGGTTAACGTGGCAGAACACCACGTTATATATAGGTGATTGGTTGAAAGATGGAGAGATTGTGGTAGATCCAGACGACAATACAATTACATGCTTTTGGTGGGAACAAAGAAATGGAGATGATTCTTCTATTATGGCATCCATTTCAACGGATAATGGTGCTTCATTTTCTGAACCGTTCGATTTGAATACGTCTAATGGATTGGGGTATTCATTAATGAATGAATTTACAGCAGAAAAGTCCATACAAGCAGCATATTCACCCAATGGAATTCTTAACCTCTTTTTCAGAAATAATTCAAAGTTGTACCAAGCGAGTTCACTTGACAATGGCAATAATTGGGAAAATATAACGCTAATCCGTGATTATACTGGTTCTGAAATTTGGAATTCCGATATTGGTGAGCTAGGTGATGGAAATTATACTCTATGCTTTATCAGCGATCATTTAGGCATAATTCAAATAAACAGCGCTTTTGCACTTCCATTAAGAAAAATATATACTGAAAAGAACACATTGGTAGATAATACGGGTTATACATATAAGTGGAATGGTAAAGATCTTAAAGATAATGATTGTTTTAATGCGTTATATCAAGCAGAAGTTAGTATAAAATCTGAGTCGAGTGGAGAACTAAACCCAAATCCTAGTATAGTCAACTTTAAAATAGACAATAGCAGTCCTAATATTGATGATTTTTCCCTCAGTTCTCTGGCAATCTCACCTAACGAAAGTCCTGGTATAAATGATAGCGTTTCAATATCTTTTTCAACAAATGAGAGTATAGATTATGAACTATCTATTAATAAGTCAACTGGTCGTGTATTATCGGATAGTCATAAGATAGAGGATAGTCTCAACAACGAAATGCATGCCGATTTTGCAGTCGATAGTTCAGGTACTATCTATTGTGCATATTGTTCGCTGGAAACTGGTAACCGCGATATCTATCTGATTAAATCTGTAGATGACGGTGTTAGCTGGAGTGAACCAGAACATATTGTATCTCAAACAAGAGTCGATGATTTTCCGTCAATTGATATTTATCAAGATGAATTATATTTAGTTTGGGTTGTAACTCGATCAGAAGGCGCAAGTATTGTAGATGATGTATTTTTTAAACATACTATTGGTGGAATGAGTGAGTGGAGTTCAGAAACAAATTTAACAGATGGATTTAGAGCAGATCCAATTTCTATCTACGAGACTGATTATCACCACCCGAATATCGAAATTTCGGAGTACGATGGTTATATTTACGTTGCATGGTTTCGGTTTTGCTACTCTAGTCAGAGAAGATATTATGAAATCATAAGTTCTGATAATTTAGGAAGCACTTGGGGAAGTCCAGTATTAATCCACGAAAAACTTGGAGTATTTTTAAATGAACATGGACAAACGAAATTACCCATCGGAATTGCATGTTCTAAAGACTCATCAAATGTTTCAGTTGTTGTATCGGACTGGGAGCAAGATTTAGTATGGGGTTACCATGATTTTTATGAACTCCTTTATAGTTCAGATGATCATGGTGCCAGCTGGAATTATATTTCGAAATTATCCGAAGGAATACCAAGTCGGCAGGAAAGTATAGGCTTGGATTTAATAATTGATGATAATGGGGTATTCACGGTTGTTGCATATGCATGTGCAGAATGGGGTGATTATCTTGTCATTAAGGTCAGAGAATCCAAAAATAATGGTTTAAACTGGCAAAATAAGGATACTGATGCAAGTTTCATAAAAACAAACATGGAAGATGATGTATTTACCGATCAGAAATATGAATCAGTACTCGATTTACAATTACTTCCTAATGGTAATGTCCTATTGGGATATTGGGGGATCCCAGACGGCAGATCTGATCATGATATTTCGATTTTCTTATTTGAACAAACAGTAAAAACATATCGAGGGGCATTAACAGAAGGTGAAGTAAAAGAAATCACATGGAATGGGAAAAACAATTGGGATCAATATGTCTCTTCTGAAAATTATACTATTATACTCACCGTATCAGATGAGGCAGGCAATCAACATTCAAGAAATGAGACAATTATCCTCGATAATGAAGTGCCCGAATTTCGCGATTTCACGGACTTAGATCTACTTAACATGGATCCTCATGAGGACGAATCTGTTAAAGTTGGTTTCATTGATACGAACGCCCTAAATGTAACCTTGTATTATCGTTATTCTGCTACGCAATCATGGGTTGCTATAAATTGCATTCAAGATAATAATAATTATACTACAATAATACCTGGCGATGCGGGATCTTCCGAAATGTATTTCTACGCCAATGCTACAGATGTATGTGGGAATTCTTATATTACAGATGAATATTATTACTATCACAGCATTAGTTTTGAAATAAAAGACCTAACACAAATATTGGATAATAGTACATACGATGAGTTTACACTTAACGTAACCATTCTAAAAAATGAATTGGACGTTGATACGTTATACTTAGAATATGAAATCAATGAAATGTTAAATCGGGTTGAATTGTTTAACATAACGAATAAGATTTGGCTTTTAGATCCAATAGTGTTGGAATCCGCGATGGATTCAGTCGAATATAGACTTTTGGCAAATTATACAAACGGCAATATTGAAAGCTTGGAAAATATTACCTTGAATGCTCCAGACTTTACCATATCTTCGAGTAATGAAATACTTGATTTTTCTTCTGGAGATCAGAATAGAAAATTGGACGATGAAATAACAATTGGACTAAACGGACTGCCGACAGATTATATATCTGAAGTTTTCTTAGATTATAAATTCAATAATGCAACTTCGTATACATCTATTCGTATGGATGCATATAATTCAACGGGATATCTCACAATATTACAAGGGAGCCCGCAAATGTTTCAATTGGATTTTAAGGTACGAGTAATTGATACTAAAGGGGAAATTCATACCTATATGGATAAAACTGGAGAAAATGCAATAACACAGCAATATATTCCAAAGTTCCCCGAAATTCAATTGAATGACGACTTAATGTTTCTCATTGCTTTAATTTCTAGCTTGGTAGCAATCATATTCTCAATATTGTATTTTTTCAATAAGAAATCGTATGTAAAGAACATTCAAGAGCGATTTCGTAATGTGGTTGAGGATATTGAATTACAAGAAAACAACAAAAAAGATAAAAACTTGAAGAAAAAGAAGAAAAATAGGAAAAAAGGGTTTATTGAAGAACTTACGGTAGAATATCCCCCTAAAAATGAGTCCTCAATTCGCAAGAATATAATGTACATCATTTCGACTATTGGCGGTATGTTTTTAATGTTATATGGAATAGTTAACCTTTATATATATCAAGATGGGGTTATCGGCTTATTGGCATCAGCAGGAACATTATTACTATTCTCCCTAGCTTTAGTGGAGAGAATCCTCATTAATGGCAGTAAAAGTATTTATGATGAGACCAAACCTAAAAATGGTGCTATTTTAATTCATATGGCGTTAATACTTGGGACACTTGTTGTTTTATTATATTCTGGGACTTTGGTTGAATGGTTTAATTATTATATTATCAGCGAAACAATTACTCTAGGACCGATGGAGATCCCAAGCTTATGGTTATCCTTGGGCGGGACATTTATTACGTCAATAGTCGTTGTAGTAGTAACTTCAATCAATGAATTGAAAAGGATTATTGCAAAAATAGAACAAATTAGAAAACAACATGCGAATTGGAAAACCATATGGATTGAAAAAGAATCAAATATATCAAAAACATATTCCAGAGTTGGATTGAAAACAGTTACCTTCTTGGTTCTTGTGGGCTTTACGGTGATTAGCACAACGAATTTATCAAGGTACTCTGATGTGGGTTTTCTGATTATAGGCCCATTTCTTCTCATAATACTAATAGCGCTCGGTCTAAATAGAATTATTAATAAAAAGTCGATGGATATTGAGAGTATTATTGATGATTGGTTGGTCGAAGAAGCGTACGTTTGCTCTCAATGCGGTGCTCAAAATTTGTACAGTAATTATTATTGTACAAATTGCGGAGACGTGTTAAAAAGAAAAAACATTGTCGTCAAGGATAATGTAAAATGTGAAAAATGCGGAAATACAACACCAAAAAATAATAAATTTTGTAGATACTGCCGAAATGAACTGCAACTACAAAGAACGGAAAAATATTAGTCTATTTTCCTCAATATTTAGTCATTTTTCATCCATTTTTCAATTATTCTAATTTATTTTCTTCAATATACTTTTTCGCTTGCGTTAAATCTTCCGGCGTATCTATACAAGGTGCTCCGCTATCATATTTAGTTTCAATGACCCTAATATTATAGCCGTTATCTAATACCCGTAATTGTTCAAGACTTTCAGCAAGCTCTTTTTTCGTAGGTTCCCACTGAATATATTTCAATAAAAAGTCCTTACGATATACGTACATTCCGATATGTTCATAATGTTTGGCGTATTCTGCTTTTCGCGGATATGGAATAATTGAACGGCTGAAATACAGAGCATTTCCTGTATTGTCAAATACCACCTTTACGACACCCAATTTCTTCAATTCATGCTCAGAAGTAATTTTTCTGCATAGAGTTGACATCATAAGGTCGGGTTCCTCTAACAAAGGTGCAACCGCTTCCGCTATTTGATTTGGATTAATAAAGGGTTCATCTCCTTGCACGTTTACAATTATATCCGCATCTATTTTCTCAGCAACTTCAGCAATTCTATCGCTTCCAGATACATGATCTTTTCGTGTCATCATTGCTTTGCCGCCAAAGGACTCCACGGCTTTCTTTATTCTTTCATCATCAGTAGCTACGATATAATCAAATCTTTTGCCGACTTGTTCACATGTCCACTGAATCACGGGTTTTCCGCACAAATCCGCAAGTGGTTTTCCAGGTAATCTTGTAGAACCATATCTGGCGGGAATTATACACACAATCTTTTTTTTCTTAGAGTTCATATTCATTCAGACCTATTTTTAATTTTTTACGATCAATATATTTAACATTGTCCACAATCCATTCTCGCATTTCTTTACCTTGTGTCGTCTCCTGCTTGTAACTCATAAAATCAAGTTTAATGTCTAAATCTTTTGCTACTCTAGAAGCAACAATCGGCCATATCTCTCCCAAGTCCCCAACAATAGGGATACTCGTTTCTAATCTAGCAAA
The DNA here is from genome assembly GCA_014729055.1 of Promethearchaeota archaeon. Lineage (GTDB taxonomy): Archaea > Asgardarchaeota > Lokiarchaeia > Sigyniarchaeales > Promethearchaeaceae > WJKO01. The sequence continues at coordinate 9,511 of WJKO01000118.1, forward strand.
ACCTGACATCTCCATTCTAAAGGGTACACCCGTTATCTTAGTCTTTGGCTTTCCATCAGCAATAGCTTTTTGTATTTTTGATGAATCGCGTTGTTGCTGCCATACTTTTTCTAAGTTTTCATCCAAGTCAAATCGAATTAAATGTTTGCCTTTGAGGGAATATACGGGTTTATTATCCCATTGTGCCCAAATACCATGCCCTGTATACGTCTCGAATGGACCATCATGAATCTCCTGAGCTAACGCAAGACCAGATTCGATTATCACGTCTGCGTTTCCGAGAATTTCTGCATTCTTAGCACACCTATCATGAATACTAATTGAATCGCCTATACATAGACCAACTGCACCACCACCAACTAACTGCGGAATTGATACTAATACGGGTATTTGTTTATATGCAGCGGCACCAATCATAGTCATTGGATCTGCACCTAAACCCGCCAGAAATTCTAGAGAATATTTTTTATTAAATTTGTTAACAGCAAGATCCAACAAGTCTTCTGCTAACCTCTCGGTTCTCAAGCCCATAGGATAAGCCATATTG
>WJKO01000119.1 GCA_014729055.1 Promethearchaeota archaeon
GTCCAATGCCATTGATAAAGTTACCCAAACCAAATATAGTCCCTCTATGCTCTGGAAGGTTTACATCTCCAATAATTGCAAACCAATTAGGAGAATCCGCCGCCATCATGGCTGATGCCCCAAGCGAACATAAAAACATAAGGTAGCCAAGTTATCGATCCCCATACGACTTGGGCGGTTAGACCTTGAAAAAGCAACGCCAGATTAGTTTTCTTTTTTAGAAGAACCTTAAAATCCTCCTTCTTAATGATATATTCATAATCTACATTTTGCAATTCCTTTTCCGAGCCGCCGCGTTGTGGGTCTAATGTAAAGAAATACAATATAAGAAGAATAAAACCAATAATCGCAAAGGTGAAAAATGGAATCCACCACTGGTTTGCTTTTTGAACATATAATGCACCTATCACAGATCCCATTGCACTACCTGCACCTTGTGATAGCCCCCAAAAACTTAAAGCAAGCCCTCTTTTTTCGGGAGAGACGAAGTCAACAATAACCGAGAAACCGACACTGGCAATGCATCCGAGACCAATGCCAGCAAACACCTCAACAATTAACCACACAATGTCCTTTTTAACAAGCGGGGAAAACACCAAAGACACACACCAAATGGCGGTTCCAATCAATAAAAGACGTTTTCGATTTCCCTTATCTCCGAGATATCCCCAAAAAATGGCAGAACTCGAGATTATCCAAATAAGAAGTGAATTAATAAATCCAAGTCGGACATCAGTGGTGCCCAGACTAATTTCCATTGCCCAATAGACACTTTTTGCAGCGTCACTTGCTGCGTTATCAATAGATGCAAGTAAAATGAAAACAACGATTGTAAATGTTTTAAGAAACGCCAATCTTTTTTTCTTACTGGTACTCATTGCTCTCTTACCTCCTTTAGGAGATTCTCTGCAAGTTCAACACCTTTCTTATATTGAATCTCACGAGATCTCTTTAACATCTCTTCGAAATGTTTGATAGCCTCCGTTTTTTTTTCCAATTTTAGTTCGAATAAACCCATGCGATTTAGCATAGTGACCACTTCATGTCTATTTCCAGTTTTATCATAGAGTTTGTAAGCTTTTTGGCTATAACTGAGCGCTTTTTCCCATTTTTGCTGCTTTTCGTAGAGATTAGCAATTTTTGCTTTGATGACAGCCATCTCATTAATCTCTTTTATTTTCTCATAAGTCTCACATGCTTTTTCGTAATACTCAAGACCAGTTTGATCATTGCCGTTATTTACGTAAATATATCCCATTGTTTTTAGAATTGCGCCTATTCCGTGGAGATTGTTAAATTTAGTATAGATGTCATGCGCTTTTTGCGAGTATTCGAGAGCTTTCTTTGGATTATTCAAATCGGAAAGTATAATGGCCATATTGGTTAATGCAGTAGCCATTTGATTTGTATTATCCAATTCTTTATATAATTCATAACATCGTTCTAAATATTCAAGTGCCTTTTTCAATTTTCCAAGACGTATATAATTTATACCGATGTTTCCAAGATTTTCAGCCATACCTTTTATGTATTGTAATTTCTTATGTATCTCATACGCCCGTTTATGATGTTCTAAAGCTTTATCAAGCTTTCCAATTATAATGTAGATATTTCCCATATTACCTAAATGGGCTGCCATACCTTGCTGGTTATTAAGATTCTTATAAACATCAAATGAATTTTTATGATATTCAAGCGCTTTTTGAAATTGACCTAATCGACGATACACTAATCCTAAAATGCCTAAATGATATGCCATTCCATCTAAATTATTAATCTTTTTATCAATATTGTATGCTTCTTTTATAAATTCGAGAGATTTACTTAACATCCCAAAATCAAGATAAATCAACCCCAATTGACCAATTGTGTTACTCATACCTTTTAAATTGCGTATTCCTTTATGTATTTCATAGGATTTCTTATAATTTTCGATAGCTTGTTTGGCTTTACCTGTTTCATAATAAATCATTGCTATATAGCTAAGACTACCAGCGGATCCCAATTTATCATGATTCTTATCGAATATTACATATGATTTTATGTAATTTTCCAGCGCTTTTTGTGGAGCACCTAACTGAAAATAATAATTTCCGATATTTTGAAGCGTATGTGCTGTCATTGTTTCATTTTTTATGTTTTCAAACGTCTCGAGAGCTTTCTTAGCGTATTTAAGAGCATTTTGGACGTTATTTTCAAACTTATAGATAATGCTAGACATATATTGTTTATATGGTTTGGAAGGCTCTGAAAGGTTAGTTTGGAGCCATTTTAATAACGTTTTAACCTTAGGTGTAGATTTTATATGGTTTATATGGCTATCCCTTTGAATCTTATTATGTATTGGGAGTAATTTTGAGGTATTTCCCGCAATTTTTATTGTTTTTATTCCCAAACTGTTATGTAATCGATATAATAATCTATCCAGGTGATTCGTTACACCTTTCGAGGTTTTTAATAATTCATCATAAGAATCAGAATTGTAAATATGTGCTTCTTCATTTTCAGAATGCTGAATCCAAACAACGCCCTTTAAATCTTTCATCTTTCTGATCGTGGGAATAACATCAAAAACATCGCCTCCCGAATACCCCAACGTAATTAGGATTCGGTCTTTACAAGCATTTTGAAACAATTCAAGTTCATATTGTGGAAGAGAAAATACATCCTCTTTTTTTTCTCTCGCAAAAGCATCTATTGTCGAAATAATGGATTCTTTCGTGTCTTCGCCAGTGAATATATTTTTTTTACTTCCATGCAATTTGTATAATACTAATTTCCCCTTATTTACTAATTTTACAGGATCTTTATGATTTAAATAATCATCTTTCGTTATCACCGCTTCTGCGTTATTATCTGCCTCTATAAGTGCATACTCAATAAGGTAATCAAAATTAGTCGTCATTACAATATGACCCTTTAACATCATATCCACAAGAAAATGGTGTATTACATTTGGCGATTTGGCTTTACCATAATACTCCATTATCTTTAACTCTGGATCAATTATTTCTTGGAAGATTTGTAAAATGGATTCAAATTGCATATTATTAATAGATTCATCAGATAAGAGATCTTCGAGACTTTCGTCAACACAAGAGAATCGTATGATATCACGCATAATTCGTCTTGCAGAAGGTAGATTACTAGGGGGATCAATTGATATCCCAGCACCTGCTAGAAATGTCAATGATTCGTCAGATTCTAAGATTTTTTCAAGATCTAATTCTGGTTGCTTCATATATTTATACTAATATTGTTTACAAATATATAAACAACGTAAAAATGAGGAAAAAAAAATTAGATCTATTCATAATGTTTATTTCAACAATTCGAATAACATGAGTGATTTGGAAGATAATTCCATTGATCTTGTCGTAACTTCACCACCCTATCCCATGATTAAAATGTGGGATTCGATGTTTTTTTCCATTAATACAGAGATTAAAGATGCTATCGAAGAAAAGGACGGAATGAAGGCTTTTCTGCTTATGCATAAGGAATTGGAAAAAACATGGGCAGAATGTCTACGTGTTCTAAAGACAGGAGGAACTGCCTGCATCAATATAGGTGACGCCACTAGGAAA
>WJKO01000120.1 GCA_014729055.1 Promethearchaeota archaeon
CTCCTATATACCAAATATATTACCGGCATCATGCCCACATATTTAGATTCAGGATAACACTTTAATACATCCCTATTGTCATTTATTCCATCTGGACTCACATTCCCATATCTAAACATTATTGTATTATCTGAATTTTCAATAGCTGAATAATCATCTTTTATTAAGTCAGTAGTAACATAGTCCCAATATAAAATATCACACAGTCCTTCTTTAAGTTTATTATTAACATCAATATACAAAAAATATCTACTCAAACCGGGCGACATATCTATATATATAAATGTGTTTATTGTGTCGTGAGAAATAGATTGAAGACTTATCTTAATAAATAAAGATAGACTAGAAGAATCCATAAAATAAGTTCTACTTGGCTCTCCCTCAGAAGCGCTGGAATCACTACTCTCGCTTTCGGGTGGATATGGTTCAGGAGGGATGGCTGGATCGGATGTAACATCGCTGGCCGGCTCGTCCCATTCTTCTCTACTCTGACCACTGGACTCACTAGACTCACTTTGAATACTGGAACTACTCAATATATCCGCTGGGGCATTAGATTGTAGACTCCAAATAATCCACTCATTATTATATTTTACTAGCAACCCCCAAGGTACATTGGGAAGTATGGCCATATCTGTAATATTACTTTGATCAAATATATGCCAGGAACCTAGTATTTCTTTATCTCTATTATTATCTACTGCTGCAGAATCAACAAATATAACAAATGTTTTATTACCTATATAATCACTAATAACTTCTATTTCTCTTCCGCCCTCAGCAGTTAATTCATTTTTTACAGCCAGTGTACCAAATGGACAAGTATAGATCTTTGACACAGTATTAGAGTAGTCTTTGATTAAACTAAGTGTCCCCGAATCATTAAAAGAATATACTTTCCAAAACCCATGTTCCTCTGTAGAAAATATATATCTTCCAAACTTATTAATTGATTTTATAAGGCTCAAGAGATTTCCTGTTCTGGAATTGGCCAAACATAATAAGAGATTTTAGGAACTTCTGTGCCGGAAGTTATCTCTTTATACTCATTCAAGCGATTAGTCAATTCTTTATCTAGCGAATATCTAATCGCATAGGTTTGTTCATTATCTTCCACTGTTGTAAAAAATCCAGGCTTTCCAAGATCCCTTTTTAAAAATTCTAAAAATTCAAGAGACATAATATCTTCTTGGGTAAAATGTTTTAAATTATCCTGCAGTATACTAAACAAATCCAACCCTTCAGTTAAAATCTCCCGAGTACATTTAAACCTATTTAAAAATAACTTATAAACTGATTCCACAGCCTGTTTATGGTAATTAGTATATATTTTTCTACCAAGAGATCTGTCTTTAAGACCAGTAATTTGTTCTGTGGCTGTATTCATCGGCCTTCTAACCGGATAATTCCATACAAATTCTATAGTTCCTTCGGGTTTAAGAGATTCTCTTCTTGATAAGTTCCACCAATAATCATTTAAATAGATTCCTAAATCTATTTCGATATTAATACCGTGTGTTCCTTCCCACAAAGCAATATTTTCAGAAATACTTGTGGGAGCTTTTTCATCTATTATTACCCCTGAATCCGATGAATTATAATATTCCAAAGTTAAATAATATGTACCATTGAGGTACTCCTGTGAATTAAAGCTGTCTGAATCCCAATTATAGTCGGGCACATTCCGAGCTTTTAATGTTGCTTTCCAATTATATCTCCAAATAGATTTATTTTTTATATTATAGAATTCAATGTTTTCTCCAGATATTGAAACGGCATCCTGCAAGGGTATTTCACTGGGAACATAACTTTCACAAAAAGACCAAATATAACTTGAAGCTGTATCATTATAATTCTCAGGTTTTAAATCTACAAGAATATCATTATCAACTTTGAGATGAGGTCTTAAATAATTTTCTTCTTCTGTGTCCCCTTCTTTTATTTTATATTCAATGTAATCGTTTTCTGAATAGTCAGAATACTGCATATCGCGTGCAATAGTCCCTTCTATTGGTAAACCAGCTTCCCAATTACAGCCATCTACTTCTATTTTAAAACAATTAGAATCGGCAGTTGTAAAAAGTTTTTCGGTAAGTTCTTGTATGGTAGCCCTATCTACTGCACTAGTCTTATCCATTAAATCCAATAGAGAAGCATATTCGTAGAATATTGTTTTTGGCAATGATAATATGTTTTGACTAAAAATATTTCTAGTATCTTTAGTATAATCTAGTGTTGTTCTAGTTGGAATTATTCCCAGTTTTTCTTTTAAAACAATTCCGAACTGAATTGAATTATCTATTTCATATGGAAAAACGTCTGAATTTTCAAAATAATTTAAAAAATTAAAACCATAAATCTTATCTGTAAGTATCAAACCCCTATTTATTTTATAGTTGTCTCCATCTTCCGGATCATCATCCCGCTCTAATTGGATATTAGTACAGACTAAAGGGGGAATTTCAGGTACATTGCTACTTATTTGAAATTCTTGGTCTGTATCCTCATTATAATTTCTTATTTGAGAAAATATTTGAACACTGGATTGCAGTTCAGAATTTTCTTTTTCCTTGAGCCTGGTATATAATTCTTCAAAATACCAGGCATCTATATATGGATATTCATAAAAGGATTCATTATCTCCTTCTACTATTTTAATATACCCCATTAATTGGAATTCATTTAAATCCAAAGCTCGCGCCCTTTAGCTTTTTCTTGTTTGTGGAAAAGGTTTATTTGGTATTTTTTCCTTGGTGAACGGGCATAGTTTTTCCCAACCTTCTCCATTACAAATTTCGATAAACAAAAAGTCGTTTCTATTTTTAAAATAATCCATAACAGCTATATGGTGTTTTTTATATATTTTTATAAGTTTTTCGTCTGTACAATCTAAACTGCCATAGGCCTGCTTAATCTTTTTTTGCAGCCTTTTAGTCTTTTTCCTCATTTTTTTAATTTTTTTAAAAGAATTTTTACGAGATTTTAACCAAGGTTTCAAGGGTCTAAATGTATAAATAAATTTACTCCCGGGATATTTTTTATCATACTTTTTGAATTCACACCAAATTGGAATATCACAAATAAAATCAAAATTTTTCAACCTAGATAAAACATGATCGTTCGGAGCTTGATAAGCCCTATATCCGAGCATTCCAAAAGCAGTTGTTAAAGAAGTCAAGCCTGTTTTATTAAGACCTATCCCAAAATAATTAATCTTTCCCTTTCTGGATTTCTCTAGATTGAACTTCATGTATTATTCTCTTGCTTGAATTTTGGCACGTATTTTGGTTTTTCCCTCAACCAATGCCTATAAATATGAGAATATAACTTTTTACTAAAAAATTGTGCAATTATTAGATGCTTACCAAACCTAGAAATATTCATTAGGTGCCTGCTGGTAAAAATTTCCCAAAGCCACTTTCTATACATGCTATAATCAAAATGTGTTTCTATCCCAACATGTGTACAGGCAGTTAATAAATTTTCTGAAGTTTTATCTCCTACTAAATATTTTTCAGCACCTTCACAGTCGATTTTTAAACTAGCTCTCTCGGGATCTATTTTATATTTCTCAAACATATCCGGAAGAGTTAGTGTGTCACAACTTATATCTTTACGAGTTCCATTTGTAGTATAAGATTTCGCCAATATTTTAAGACTTTCTCCCAGATAAGCTTTTTTACCTTCGCCTAGTCCAATTGGATAAACCTCTATATCAAGCCCAGCAGTATTTTTTTTAAATATTTCTAGTACCCCAGGGCTCGGTTCAAAAGCAATTATTCTAGCTGTAGGAAATCTAAAACGAGCTTGTAAAGAATATAGGCCTATATTCCCTCCAATATCAATTACAGTATCTACAGAGTCTTCGGGTAACATACGTATACCATATGCGTCTTCCCAAAGTAATTCGTTTCTTAAAACTCTTTCTGTTTTTGCACTTGTAAAATCCACAGGTCACCCCACGTTTAATTTAATATTTCTCTTCATGTTAGTCCAACCCCAAATCCACCCACCTCGTTTAGCCACATACCACATATAAGTATCATGGCTGGGCACCGGGGGCTTCTTATTGCACACTTCAGCGGCCCAATTAGAGAACTTAGTAC
>WJKO01000013.1 GCA_014729055.1 Promethearchaeota archaeon
GTCCGGTAAAGCCGTGAGCTTATTAAACTCAGCATTTATGGTCTTGAGGGACGTAAGCGATCCCATTGCCGCCGGAAATGACGAGATCTGATTATTATTTACATTGAGATATTTAAGCGATGATAAGGAACAAATACATTCGGGCAATGATTTGAATCTGTTGTTTTGTAGGGATAAATTTATCATCTCATGAAGACTTCCCAGCGTTTCGGGAAGGTCGGACAATTTATTTATATCAAGGATAAGACTTTGCAAGTGACATAATCCATTATTGCTGCCCATTCCATCCGGAAGAGAGAGTAATTGATTGTTCGTTAAATCCAATTTAATAAGCGAGCCGAGAGAATTAATAGTTGAGGGTAGCGATGTCAGGTTGTTATGGGCTATCCCGAGTCTTTTAAGATTGCGCAATCTGCCAATTTCCTCGGGCACGAAATTTAGCTTGTTATGCAATGCATAAAGTTCCTCCAATGAAACAAGGTTTCCAATAGAGCTAGGGATCCCTGAGGATTTTCGGCGGCATCTTCGGGTATTCTGTGTATATCCAAGGGCATTACGCGTTACATTGAGCATTTTCAGCCGCTTCAAGCGCCCGATAGACTCGGGGAGAAAATTGAGGCGATTTCCATATAGGGTCAATCGTTCAAGTGATGAGAGATCTCCGATAGACTCGGGGATTTCGGACAATTTATTGGACGATATATTGAGAGCCTTGAGCGATGTGAGCCGACCAATAGTTTCAGGAATCGAGGTCAAGTTGTTTTCTTGTAGGACCAGTCTTTCCAGCGACGGTAAGTCGCCTATGCTATCGGGAAGGAAAATCAATTGATTTTGGCTTACAAATAATGTTTCAAGCGACTTTAACTCTCCAATACTCTCGCAGAGAGTGGCTAACTCATTGCCGTGTAGGTCCAGCAGTTTAAGGTTTTTGAGATTTCCGAACTCTTCGGGTAAGATCATGAGCCCGTTTCCACGTAAATTGAGTGTTTTCAGCGATTTCAGTGAGCATAACCACCCCGGGATATGATCAAGGCTTCCGCTGGTCATTCGTAACTCTCGAATATCCCATTCCGATATATCCACGCCAACTTCGAACAGATACTGCAAGAGGGTTGACTCGATGTGTTTGGGAAATTGGAGGAGGGAGGAAATAATGTCTTGTTGAAGTATAGACGAATCACGGATGGTAAGAATGCGTCGAATGATGTGTCCGATAGTCCAACATGATTCTTGAATTCTATCGATTTCTTTTGCTGTATCGGCAGCTTTATTGGCTACTGTATGGCTTGCTGTATTGGCTGCTGGATTGGCTGCTGTATTGGCTGCTGGATTGGCTGCTGGATTGGCTGCTGGATTGGCTGCTGGAGGGGCACTATCGGTCTTTTTGGGGATGCTGTTACGGGTCAAGTTATAGACAATAGGGCTGAGATATCGGACAACGAGTCTCAGCAGTTGGCTCAGTTGTGTTTTATCTATTTGTATCTTCCGCCTTGGGACTTTAACATTCCGCGGCTTATGCAGTTCCACAAAGTTATCCTGCCACATGTCCAAAATCCAGTCCACAATATATTTTACCTGTTGGGGAGTTTCATTGTTGTTCGTCATTAAAACCTCAAAGACGTGTACAAGATTGGCGGTATAACTCGCGAAATGAACGACGTTATTGATAACACAAGATTTTTCTACCCAATCAAGATACTGCATAAGAAATTCAATATCGACTCTCGCAAGTGCTTTAAGAAGGAAATTCGTAATCGGATAGAGGAGATGTCCATAGGATTCAATGTCAGCTTGAATGGCCACCGCATCAAACCCCACTTCGGCTATCCCTTGCACCCAGCTTCTCATGGCGAAGAATTTATCCTCAATGGACAGAGTAATGGTTGTTAAATTTTCGGTTGAACGGATATGAAGTGTGTTTTCTTCCAGCTGCTGCCGTCGTTCCGGATCCCGTTGAACTTCATTGAATTCATCGGGTGTAATATCGGTTATTGCGGTATGAATACATTCCACTTTTTCTTCAAATTCGACCTCTTCTCCGCCTGTCGCTTCAATGTTATGCTGTTTATGCTCTATGTGTTTTATGTCCGCTGGCTTTCGCTTTACTTTTTGGAAAATGAGGTGCTGTTTGCCTGATTCAGGGTCGACTTGAGCGATAAGGAAGATGTCATCGCGGATAAACGGAAACTTTTTCTGTAAGGGCATGGTCAATCAATTTGTTATGAGTTAATAAAGCATTACACGCATTTATCTATACGCTGTTTATTAGGTGACAATTCGTTGTTTGGTGTTTTTTTGGAAAAATCAGTTAGCTCTTTAGTAACAGTTTATGAGTTCTTCATATATTTTTTGTCATTATCTTCTAATCAAGTCTTCAGTCGAACGCTCTTCAGTCGAACGCTCTTCAGCCTATGACATTAGATATTTCTCATCTATTGTAGAATATTCAAAGAAATTAATCAATTTATACAAAATTATTTTAGTTTATTATACAAATAGAGTATAAAATGAATTCTGATATTGAAAAACTATTTGATACAACAAATACATACGTCTTTTTAGCGGGGGCGGGTATATCTATTCCTCCCCCCTCAAACATTCCATCAGCAAGGGATATCATGCAATATATCATCAAAAATACGGTCATGGAAGACGAGGTAGAAAAAGTTCTCAAAATAAAGGAGTTGCGATAATAGTGTTTTTCCTCTTTCATTTCCAAGCCTCTAAGCTTCCAAAAATTGCAATATCATGAAAATTCAGTAAGAAAATTGCACGCTAATAAGTTGCCAAACGAATACATAAGGAAAAACTCAAAATGAATAATAGAAAGAAGTCAGAATATTTGCGGAAATATTTGGATAAAGAATTGGATGGTTCTAAAAAACTGAAAGTCAGATTTTTAAAATATAAGGAGACCAATCGAACTGATAATATCAAACGCCTAGATGGCAAACAAACGATACTTTTTATACTCAAATTCGTAGTCGTAATAACTTGCTTGGTACTCATTATCTCCGATTTTGTAGATCTATTTAAAACTGTTATTGATTTATGGAGTGAAACCAATATTCTGATAAGAGATTTATTGAAAGCAGAAATAAAAGTTATTAGTCGATATATATTCATTTTCTGCTTTATGCTTGTTTTTACTCTGGCTAATATCGGACAGCAATGGAACAGAATTCGTAAAAACCAAGAATGAAGATGCTTTCGATTAGCGGGACATGGAATTGAACACTATCAGCCATAAACTATAACATTATCATTTTTTATTCCATTTGGAATACAAACTACTCAGAATTATCTATTTTTCAAAACAAGGTGAATAATCTTTTTATAGAGTATTACTTTTTCAAGTAATAGTCATATCCAGTATGACTTTATCTATAAATCTTCATACTACGGTGGTAAAAATCAATACAAAAATCAATACAAAGATCAATACAAAAATCAATACAAAAATCAATACAAAAATCAATACAAAAATCAATACAAAAATCAATCAAAAAATCAATTTAAAAATAAATAAAAAAGAATTCCGTTATCCGATAGTTGTTGCTCTGATCTTCATATTTTGCGTAGCGTTCACTTGTTCAACTAAATTATTACCTAATAACTCTATTTCTAATACAAAACCCCAATATTTCTCGCCAACTCCCGAAATCGCCGGTAGCAGTATCATGGATATGTTTGAACGTGAAGTAATAGTGCCTGATTCTATTGAACGCGTCGTGGGAACAGGACCGGGCGCTTTGAGATACATTGTATATATGAACGGCACAGAAAAAGTCGTTGGTGTTGAAAATATAGAACGAGATGAAGAAATTGATCCAGAAACCGAAATGCGACCGTATAATTTAGCACATCCTGAATTACGGGAACTGCCATCGATCGGACCAATATTTGGAGGAGATAAAGAACTTATTGCTGCAGCAGAACCAGATATAGTTATTACCACAAATTACAAACAAGCAGCTGATCTCGATGATTTACAAACTTCATTGGGTATTCCCGTAATAGGATTGATTTATGGGGACCTCGATGAAAATATTGGTATCCTTTGGGAGGGATTGAATATTACTTCACAATTACTCGGAACTTATAGCGATGTATTCTTACCCTTTAAATCATATGTACAGAATATTATCGGAGATCTAAACTCGAGAACCTCTGAAATTGAGGAGTCAGAAAAATTATTCTGCTATGTAGGAGGCGTTTCTTATCACGGAAGTCATGGAATAGATTCTACCAGCCCCAGTTATGATCCTTTCGATCTTGTCAATGCAAAAAATGTCGCAGAGGAATTAGGAGGAATACAGACTATTGTGGATCCAGAGCAGATCCTTGCTTGGAATCCTGATGTGCTATTCATTGACGGCGGGGGCTTTGCTTTAGTAATAGATGATTTGCAATCAGGCGTGTATGATACGTTAACAAGCGTTATTAATAGCAATATCTATATTTTGCTCCCATATAATTTTTATACTGCAAATTTTGCGAGTATTTTAATTGATGCTTATTATGTCGGCACTGTTTTGTTCCCCGAAGAGTTTTCAGACATAAATATGAACGTAACTGCTGCGGACATTTACGAAAACTTTGTTGGAACGGATGTCTTTGATTTAATTATGAACAATTTTAAAAATCGCGCTGATACAACCGAATCCGCGCTTTCAAAATTAAGTGCGAACCTTATCGGAGATGATAATATCAATGGATATTTTATTACGCTAATTATATTGGTTAATTTTATCGGTATCGCATATTTCAGAATAAAATTGAGAAAGGAATAGGAATGGAATACGAAAGAAATACGAAAGAAATACGAAAGAAATAGGAAAGAAATACGAAAGAAATAGGAAAGAAATAGGAACAAAATAGGTGTCCGAATGCATGAATAACTTAAAATCCAATAACACAGAATCTCATAATACAAATTCAAATAACTCAAAATCCGATCATACAAAATCTAAAATACAGAATAAATTTGAATCCTCTACTCATAATAACGCTAAGATGGTAAAAGAACAATATCAAAAACATAAAAGAAAGAAGTGGGTGTTCGTTGCATCTATGACATTTCTCTTGGTCTTTTTTATTCTCTTCGGAATGACGATGGGATCGGTTAACATCCCTCTAAAAGATATACTTATGGCAATCTTGGGGGATGCAACACCAACTCAAGAAACGATATTATGGAGAATTCGCTTGCCTCGAGTTTTATCGGCAGCATTAGCGGGACTTTGCCTATCTATTAGCGGCGCATCCATGCAGAGCATTCTAAGAAATCCGCTCGGATCCCCATTTACCTTGGGTATTTCGAACGCGGCTGCATTTGGTGCCGGATTTGCAGTTATCGTATTTTCAGGAGGTACCATGCATTCTACTTATGGGGATGCTGTAATTATTGATAATCCATACATTGTAACTATCACAGCATTCGGGTTTTGTGCCATTGCAACATTTGTAATTCTCTTCGTTTCACGTGCATTTGAGTCAAGACCGCAAACGATGATCCTTATGGGCATTATATTGGGATCATTGTTTTCAGCGGGGTCTACGGCACTTCAATACTTTGCAGATGAGGTTCAACTCGCCGCCATTGTGTATTGGACATTTGGTGATTTAGGTCGTGCAGACTGGACAGAATTTCTTATTATCGCTATTGTTACCATCCCGAGCGCGATATATTTCTACAAAAATTCATGGAATTATAATACTCTCGATGCAGGTGATGACATTGCACAATCATTAGGGGTCAATATAGATAAGACAAGAACTTGGGGAATGATGGTCGCCTCACTTTTAACTGCAACTGTTATTTCGTTTTTCGGAATTATAGCTTACGTTGGTTTGGTTGTCCCCCATATGATTCGAAGGATTTTAGGAAATGATGAACGTATTCTCATAGTTGGTTCCGCTATTTTTGGAAGTGTGTTTTTGCTTATAGCCGATACCATTGCGAGAACGGTTTTAAGTCCTGTTATCCTTCCTGTGGGTGTGTTAACCTCGTTTTTAGGGGCTCCCCTATTTCTTTATCTTCTTTTTAGAAGACAGGCAAAAAAAGGTTAGACGGTCAAGTAAAAAAAAAA
>WJKO01000121.1 GCA_014729055.1 Promethearchaeota archaeon
CCGACGAATGTGCGTGTCGTGTATTTCAATCCTAATAATGGAAACGCTAACGTCAACAATGATAATCCTAACAATCGGAATGATAATCGCGGGGCGGTTCGCGTGCTAAATCCCTTTTGTTTAGACAGTATCCCTGGCGGGAGGGAGTGAACGCTTTCCGAACATATTTCTTATCCAACGAATCAATATAATTTTTCAAAAGAAGAGCTCAAGCAGTTAAACAAAAATCCATGTGTGTTTAATTGTACAGAAAATTCAGTAAACTACACATATGAATTTAAGAAACGTGCGCTTGAGCTCCATGCAAGTGGAGTCATCGCAAGAGAGATCTGGCAAAGATCTGATTTTGATGTAGCTATGTGGAGAAGTAGCTATGTGGAGAAGCAGATATGTTAGAGATACTTTAAGGGAACAGAATAATCATGAAAAAGAATATGGAGCATAGAGTTTTTCCAAACAAGCTGCAAAGAGAATTCAATCAACGGGTGCCTTTAAAAGTGTTTTGTACAGATATTACGTACATTCCTTTCTGTGAAAATTTTGCATATTTGTCAGTTGTTAAAGATATCGCAAGTGGTGAAGTTATGGCCTGGAATCTAGCTATCAATCTAAAAATGACTTTTGTGATTGATACAATTGAAAACATGAATCTGGATTCATATGAAGGCATTATGCTTCATTCTGATCAAGGATTGCATTACACGAATCCACAGTTTATTGAGACTCTGAAGAGCTTGAAAATGGAACAATCGATGTCACGGAAGGCAAATTGTATCGATAATGCTCCAATTGAGTCCTTTTTTGGGCACATGAAAGATGAACTAGAATATGAGGATTGTCGATCCTTTAATCAATTACATTTTAAAATTGGGAAATATATGAAATACTACAACTACGAAAGAAAACAGTGGACTAGAAACAAGATGACTCCTGTTGAGTGCAGAGAATATCTCTTATCTCATCAAGGGCGCGGGTAGCGGGTTTCTAAAGTGTCCACTAAATAGTGGTACACATCACCATTTACGGCTCAGTCAAACGATTTTTAATCTGTATACAGGAATATCTGCTTGCAATTATTTTTTTATACGTGCTATAATACGTACGTACGTAAGGTAGTACTTAACTAGTTATCCATGGTTTCAATAACTACAACAGATGCACGTTCAAATTTGTTTCAAATTGTAAAGAAGACGGCAAAAGGACACGTTCCTACAAAAATTTCATCTAAAGAGGGTAATGTTGTTCTTATTTCTGAAGATGATTACGAAAGTCTTCTAGAAACTGCTGAACTTTTGTCTATTTCTGGATTTAAAGAATCTATTGCCAAATCTGATAATGAGATTAAAGATGGTGATGTTTATACTTTTGAAGAAACTTTTGAAGATTAATGAAAAAATACAAAATTCTTTTTACAAAACAGGCACTAAAGGATGTAAAATCTCTTAGCCCCAAGTTAAAATTAAAGCTTAAAGACGTTTTATTAGAGGTAATAGCGGAAGATCCCCTTTGCGGGAAAAAACTACTGGGCAATTTGAAAGGGAATTATTCCTACCGTTTGGATCTAAAAAATCGCATTGTTTACAGTATAGATAATAAGAAAAGCGTTATTTATGTTAAACGTGCAAGGACCCATTATGGGGATTGAATTGAGTATTATTCTCTATAAAATAAGTTCGGAAAATGTCCACTACCTTCTATTTAATACTGTCTAAAATAAAGGGATTTAGACGGTGTTTTGTCTATGAGCTCATCTAATTAGAGTTTTTTGATTTGTTTCCAGTTTAATTATTTTCCATATATTTCCACAAACAACATAAACGCCTTGTAAAATCTATCGTCATCCGTTAAATCTTCATGTTCCGGGTTTTCCTGGTCCAGACATACAAGAATAGTAGCGAATTCCACTAAATACGGCGGGTCCATTATTAATGACTCGGATGAATTATTATGCTTTAGTCCTGTAACTGTGTGAACTCTTTCATGTATATCAACGCCTATAAGATTACATCGACCTTTCTCAAAACTTATTGGGAATATGCTGTATCCAGGTGATTCACTCAATGTTGTAAGATCAATACCGCCTATACCTTCACCAAAACCGTTCTCTGCACCGCAATACCTGGTAAAACCGCTTTCTTCAGGTGTACCCTGATATGTCTTTAATACTTTATCTAAAGAATCCTTAAAATTGGGAACGCATTTTAAGCCCAATACATCTTCGTTACATATTTTGTGATACCATCTTTTAATTTGTGCGGCATTGTTTTTGATCCATATGTCGTTTTTAGTGAGTAATTTTTGCTGAGCTTCGCTGCATGCGGTGGCGGCTTTGTTTATTTTAGAGCGAAATCTTAGTGTGGCTGAAGCGATACCCAACCCTATAACAAGAGTTGAAGTAAATAATAAACGTCTAAGAGTTTTTGGTCTGGACCTTTGTGGTCTTGGACTTTTCAGTGGTCTATTCATAATAATTCAAAATGGTTATTCATTGTTTGGCGTGTTAAAATACTATACTCTTTAACCCTTGTCAACCTTTTTTCGGCTCTCTAAACACTTTGGGCCAACTATTTTGTAGTTTTTAGCTAAGAAAAGGGAATAACAAAATTTTCCCAAATGCACTTTTAGAAAACATAAAAAAGCGCGCATAATTAATTGAAAAGTATCACCTAACCAAAAAAC
>WJKO01000122.1 GCA_014729055.1 Promethearchaeota archaeon
GCAGTACTTTATTAAGAGGTTTCGTAATGACGCTCGCAAATCCCGACATATTGGATGCTTTTTTAAAGGAATCAAGAGACCCATCGTCCCAAACCCCTAAAAACACGGTTACGGCAAAATATAAAAACGGCATTCCCAAAACAAAAACAATACCCATTGTTAGAATGCTAAATAACAAACCAAGTATCGATTCTATTAAAGGGAAGATAATGATCTTATATAGGTAACCGAAAGCAACTACCAATGCTCCCGTAATACCTGGACCAATAAAAGTCTGATAGAGGGGGATCTTGATTTTCAGTATTCTTTTCTGAATGATAAAATATTGCAATGATAATTTCATAATTGCAACGATAATATCACCCATGGGCATAATCCAGATAATTAAATCGATCCCATAGTTCTGCGGGAGTCTTAGTACAACTAAAATTAACCACCAATTTATAAGATTACCAATCATTCCGAAAAGTTCCAAAATAAAATGCACATTTGGATGATTTGTTCCCGTAATGATTGCACTTGCTAGCTCTTCGTATGGTGTGAAAAATCTACGGATTAAAGTTGGGAAAATAAACGGAATTGCTAATAGATAATTTTCCAGACCGACTAATATTAATGCAGGTTCTAAGATAAAAGTCACTACGATAATGAGGGAATAAAACAATATTTGAATGAAGCCGTCAAATCTCCAACTTTGACCGATATAATACTGACAGAGTTCTTTTTTTCCATTCAAATAACTTTCTGAAATAGCACCGCCCAGATCGATTTTTAGTCCCCTGATAAAATTGACAAGACTTTCTGCTAATCCTAGTAAGGCAATAAACGTCGTATATTGCGGCACTTGTAACCACCATGTAAGGATTATAAGTCCCGTAAATCCACTAATTACCCCGGGAAACCCTGTTTTTAACCCAAAAAAAAAGCATTGTTTTACCAGATCTAAGGAAAAGTCATGTCGGAAACAATCTCGGACGGTTAATCCATATTTTTCCATAATCTGTTTGAAATATCGCATTCCGATGACCATGGCTATAAAATCATCTAAATATTTACCTAAACAAAGCCCTATTGAAGCGGCAAGAATAATGCCAAATTTTGCATTAGATCCTAATGTATAGCGAAAGATAATGACAAAACCAATTTCAGTGAGCCTTTGAATAACATCACCTTGTATAAATCCAATGATCGCTGACTTGTTAAATTGCTGAAGTGATTGTAGGGCGCTCTTAAACACATTCTGCATTGCGGGATATTGAGTGCTACTGAATAATAACATTATCCACACGAGATATGCTAAGTCTTGTGGTGGAAAATATAATAACCAAATAGCAATGCCCGTCACTTGTATTAAACCACTAAACATTTGATACCAAACAAAATATTGGATATAATGCACCATTTTTCTTGGGTCTTTGATATTGTTTTCTCCAATAAATCGACTCATCATATTTGCTGTTCCTAAATCAAACGCGATAAAGATTGCAGAAAAGACCGCTGTTCCCGCCCGATAATATCCGTCAATTTGTGGATAGGGGAACATAATAGGGAATAATAATATCGTCGCAACTGAAGCAGATAGAATATGAAGAATCGTTAGGGCTAGATGATACCAAAAACCAGCCAACGGTCTATGAAATCCAATTGAATTCCATAACTCTTCATTCTCGTTGGTAGGATCTTTTGATATTGTTTCAATCTGCCCATTTTTCATTAGTATTTAATTCATTTTCACTCTATAAGAATTTTTTACTCTATTTTTTTCTGGAAAGAAGAATGTATTTTAGCACAAAAAGAGAATATATTTTTGGGGAAAACAAGTGAAAAATTTAAAGGAAATCTTGAAATGGGATAAGATGGGCACAGCATTAGTGACTGGAGCTTCGGCAGGTATTGGGCTCTGTTTTTCAGAATATCTTGCAAAATTCGGATGTAATCTCATTCTTGTAGCAAGAAGAGAAAATAAGCTCAAACAGATAGCACAGCGTCTTTCTAAGACCCACAATGTGAAAATTGAGGTAATAGCTGCGGATTTAACTCTAGAAAAAGATATTCAACGCATAAAAAATAAAATTAATGTCACTAAACACTTAGATTTTCTAATAAATAATGCAGGATTCGGAACTCGTGGTGACTTTCTTGATGTAGAACTTGATCGACATTTAACAATGAATAAATTGCATGTAAACGCACCTACTCAATTATGTTATGCTGTTTTACCGAAAATGATCAAACGAAACAAAGGCGTAATCATTAATCTCTCTTCTTTAGCCACTTATGTGAAAACCAAGAGTGCTTCCGTTTATTGTGCTTCAAAAAGTTATGTTAGGGCGTTATCGGAAGTATTGGCAATAGAACTATCCGATACAAATATTAAATTACAGGCATTATGTCCTGGATTTACTTATACAGAGTTTCATGAAGTTGGAGAATGGGAAGATTTTAATCGTTCCTCGATCCCGAAGAGTCTGTGGATGAGCGCCGATAAAGTGGTTGAAAAATCATTAAAATCACTGAAACGGAATAAGACCGTTGTTGTACCTGGCTTTGTCAATCGATTTGCAAAAACCATGATACAATTGCCTTTGATTGGAAGATTGATTACAAAGCTCGTTAATAAAGCACGAACAGTTGATGAAGTAACACAGAAAAAGTAAGATCCATATTTATTCTATGCCAAAATTTAATATATCCTTTAATTATCGTTATTTTTATTCTTTAAATCCAAGCAGTTATAAGATTTTCATCCGTTTTTCTCTTAATAACATTTGCGTGCACCGTGGCGCCAACTTTCAAGGATATTTTCGATAGTACTTTAACTGCCCATTTTTCATTGAACCTACCAATCCATTCTTTTGCAGTTCTGCCTTTCGATACAATTTGCACCTTGATTTTTTCATCGCGTTCTACTGGAGGGGTTATCGGATGTGCAGGATGAATATTGAAATCTTTAGGTCCTAATTTTAGTTTTAAATTGTATTTTTTCTCCAAATCTGCCAGTCGTTTATAAAAATAACCGAAGTCTCTTTGTCTAATCTTTCTTAGCTTCCGACCAGTTTTATAGATTAAGTAGTTTTGAATTCCTAATCGAAATTTATCCCCGCTGTGTCCTTTTCTTTGATACTCTTTTGCAAGCTGTATGATTTTAATGATCTCATTATCGTTTACTCCAAAAAACCAGATAGGCGCAATTAATAGATCAATGCTGCTTTTTAACACCATTTCAAAAATATTCAACATTTTTTCAACGCTATAATTAGGATCATCGCTTAAATACTGCGCTATACTTTGGTCTAAGGAATTAAATGAAATATTTAATCTTGTCAGTCCTACCTTTTCTAAATCCATGATCTTCTTTTTATCCAATAATGTCCCATTTGTTTGGATTGAAATTACTTTCACTTGAGGAATTTTCTTAAGATCTCTGATGAGTCTTAGGTATTCATCATATAAGAAAAATTCTCCATAGGGTGCTATATGAATCTCAATATCTTTTGTACTCTTATACTTAAGCGCATATTTTAGCCATGAAATTATGTATTTCTCTTTTAAGATGAAATTGTTAATATAATCTCCTGCATGAACAAAACAATATTTACATCGTAAATTACAGAGTGTTATTGGTTTAACTTCTAAGAGATTAGTTCCACGATCTAAAATACCTATAAAATCCAAACCAAACAACGGAATATTACTTTTTTCATTAACATTTATGATCAAATTCGAAACCTCAATAATGCTGCAATGCCGCCAAACTTATCCAATTGTTCACCTGCTGGAGAACGAGTTGAAAGTATATGGACTTCGCCGCCATTTTGCTCTACGAGATTGAATAATTGTTCCATATGTTTCTCTTGATCTGTATTAACAGTACGCAATAGGATATCCGTTATTAGTAGTCGTTCTACTGATCCCATCTCCGCCGCCTTAAGACATTGGTCAAAGCCATATGTTGCTAAACCATAATCCTTTCCGAGTCTTGCTACGAATTCTTCCATATAACCCGTTTCAAGAGATATTTTATGGTTAGAAATGATTTTTGAAATTTCACCCGATCGTAAAACCTCGTAAATTGCGCTATCTGTCCCTGAACTTGCGCTTAACAACCTCGTATCCATCTCAAGATTGTCTTTAATAAGATTTTCTTTTAAACTCGTTTGATATTTCTCCTTTAAAAATCCAGGACCGATGATAATGACGAGATTAATCTCGAGTTGTTTAATTTTATCAATAATTAGTGTATTAATTTTATTGAAAAATACTTCGAGTGCTTTGTTTGAATTTTGATTGGCGAATCTCTTTCCTGGTATATTGTGCCGAATTGTCGAGAGAATTCTGACACTATAATTTGAAATAATACCGATGGTTGCTAACCCTGATTCGACGGCAATTACGACTATTTTCTTATTGGCAAACGAATCGGTGGACTTTTTCAACCTTCGAAGGTCATGTTTATACCAGGCGTTTTTTTTAATAGATAATTTGGTACCAACTTCTATATTGAGTGTATGATATTGACCTAAGGAAATATATTCATCAGGGCCCTCTGTAATTCGTCCTTTTATTCTCAATCTATTGGAATACTCATGAAATTCAACACTTTCTGTTTTTATTTCAAGAGTCATAGGTTTTCGTTCACCTTTATCTCCTTCTCTAAAAACGATTCTTCTATGGGTTCTTGATTTAACAAGATCATTTGGCTTAATTATATTATAAAGGGTCCATAGATCATCAAGATTTTGTGTAAGTAATTTAATTATACCCTTATTTCTATCTTGAAAAATTATCTGCATTGAAATTCAAAGAAAACTAATTAAGCATATCTTATTGAGTTTTAGATCTCTTGATGAATCTAAATTCTGTAAATTCGAGTGAGACGGCAAAAATAAAGTAAAAAATAAAAAGAGAATGTATAGGAAAATTTATGTGTCAACTTAAATATTTTGAAGAATTATATGTTCTAAATTATCCGCCTTCTTTTTTGGCAGCTTCTTCCATTGCTTTCTTGACTTTTTCTAATTCCTCAAGGCGTTTTTTCTTTTCTTCTTGAGCCTTTTTGAGTTCACTTTGATCTACTTTCGCAAGCTTCTTTTTCCCTTCTTCTAATTCTTCAGCGGTGATTTTATCATCTTCAGACATTTATTTTCACGTCCTTTTTTCTATAAAAATAGATTAATAATTAAATCTTCATACAGAACATTGTTCTTTAAACTTAAAAATTTATAAGATTTTATTACAAATTAAAAATCTTTATTTGGTACTATAGATAACATATATCTTTCATCATGACAAATGCATCAGCACCAGATTGATAATATGCTTTTTTTTTGCCAATTATTCTGAATCCTTGCGATTTATATAGTTTTATTCCTCGAACATTGTGAGTATTGACCTCTAACAAAACTCTCGAATATTTCAGATCACTTAACTTTGTGATTATATGATTTAACATCATTTTTCCATATCCCTTTCCCCAATATTTCTTAATGATAAGAAAATTGTCGATATTTGCCGCAGTCGTATTAGATAAGTTCAGTTTTTTTAGGGGATTTTTTCTAATTGCATTTTCAGCTAATTTTGTCACGATAGAAAAACCAATAATCTTTTCTGAGCTGTTATTCTCTGGCAAGACTAATTTGATGAAAAAAATATTATCATCGAAATAATTATGAAGAATATAGACTCCAAATGCATCTGTTCCGAAAACATCATGCTCAATCCTCGCAAGGTAGATCAAATCGTCGCGAATGACTGCTTTTATTGACATGTTCTGAATTAAATTATATTTTTATCTTTAAAAATATGCGACTTTATCGACATGCTTAGTTAGACAGAACGACCAAGCCCTCTGAACGTTTTTTTAGTCTTATTTCTTAAATAATTACGAAAACAAAGGTTAAATAAATAAAATTTATAATTTTATGTGAAAAGTTATGGAAAAACTAAAGGGATTTATGGGTAAGATACTTGAGATTAATCTCTCAAATGCCGAAATAAAAAAAACTCCTTTGAACCAAGAGCTAGCTTCAAAATTTTTAGGTGGTGCTGGTTATGCGGTTGCTCACTTGTTTCCATTGATTGATAAAGATACAGATCCTTTGGGGCCAGATAACATAATGTTTTTTATGACTGGACCTCTATTAGGCACTACGGCAGTATGTACTGGTAGGATGGTTTGTTGCGCCAAATCTCCTGTAACTGGTATACTTGGAGAGTCTAATACAGGGAGCTTCATCAATCTACAAATCAAGCGTGCGGGATATGATGGTATAATTATCAAAGGAGCATCTGAAAAGCCCGTTTATATAGTTATAGATGATGATAATGTGGAGATCAAAGATGCAGGAGATCTCTGGGGTAAGAATACATACGAAACAACGGAAAAACTCAAAGAAAAAGAAGACTTGAAACGTGGAAAGGTAATGTGTATAGGTACAGCAGGTGAAAATCTGGTAAAGTATGCCGTTATTGAAAGTGAGGAGCGATCTTTTGGTAGGTGTGGTATGGGTGCTGTCATGGGCTCAAAGAAATTAAAAGCCATCATTGCACAAGGTTCTAAAAAAATACAACTAGCAAAGCCAGAAGAGTTTAAGGAACAATCTAAAAAAGTAATCGATTCTGTTATGGAGGTTTATACGAATCAAGTAATGGGTGCTTTAGGTACTGGTTGTAATATGAATTTATACATTTTAACAGGTGAACTCCCAGTTAAGTATCATAGGTCATCAGATTTTCCTGAAGTAGACGCTATTTCAGGAGCGACCTTGTCTGAAACCTATCTTGTAAAACAAAGGCATTGCTTTGCTTGTCCCGTAGGATGCGGGCGAGTGGTAAAGCTTGATGAAAATACAATGAATTTACCAGAAGGAAAGTTTGAAGGTCCAGAATACGAAACTATGGCGGGATTTGGATCTATGATGAATAATACTGATCTTAAGACAATTATCAAAGCCAATTATTTATGTAATGATTATGGTATTGATACAATGTCTTCAAGCGGTGTTATTGCTTTACTGATGGATTTAAAAGACCGTGGAAAGATAACCGCTGATGATCTTGATGGTATTGATCTCGATTGGGCTGATATGGACAATGTCTATTTATTATTGGAAAAGATTTCTCAAAGGAAAGGGATTGGAGAATTATTAGCAGAGGGTTCAAATACGGTAGCTCGAAAATTTAACGTAGATCCTGAACAAATAGGGACTGTTATGAATAGTGAAGTTCCCTATCATGATGCTAGGTCAAGCTTTGGAATGGCGATAGCATATGCAATATCACCTCACTATGGAGCAAGTCATTGTGCCTGCGATATGTATATGACTTCTTTGGGTCAAGCGTGGGATGATCTGGACATTAAATCAGTTTCTGCCCAAGAGAATAGCAAGGACATGGCGATTGCATCAGCAAGATTGATGGAATATCGTGCTTTTGGTTCTAGTGTAATTCTATGTGTATTTGGTAATCCTCCGTCAACGGCTGATTTTGCGAAATTGATTGAATTAGGTCTTGGAATTCCATTTGATATTGAAAAAATTAAAGAATATGGGGACAGAATTCTAACCTTAAAGAGACTTTTTAATTTGAAACTCGGTCTCACACCGAAGAATGAAAAACTTCCAAGAATCTTATTGGAGCCTTTAGAAGGGGGCACGCAAGGAAACGTACCGGATACTAATTTGCTGTTTTCTGAATTTTATAAGTATGAGCAGTGGGATCCAGAAACGGGAATGCCTGATGCAGAAAAACTAAAAAGATTGGGTTTATCAAATTTCCACTTATAGGGAAAAGCGTGTTTTTTTCCTTTTTTTTTGACGATTAACTTAAAAAATAAGAATAGGTAGGTGCAAATAATGATTGAAGACCCAGTAATATGTTCTGATGGGTGGATCTTTATTGATATCTCAGAAGATATAATCTGCGTATTATTAGAAGATGATATGAACATTAATAAAGAAAAAGCCGAAGCCATTAGCTTATTTTTAGGTGTAAATCATCGTCGTGCGAAATTTAAGTTTGTTATTAGAGATTTAGATGAGGATGTATTTGATAATTTTAAAGGTATAAATGGTAAGAACGGACAGATGGCCATTGCTTTTTATGATTCGTCTGGATCTCCACAGTCCTATTTCTGTGGTCAACAACAATTAATCGATAATAAATTTGTTGATATAATGCATATATTGTTCGGAGAATATACTGAAAATGCAGAAGAATGGATTAAATATCAATTATTGAGAAAGCTATAACTGAAAAGTATGATTATTTCCTAACAAACATTATTAAATCACTACTTTTAAAATCTAAACATGAGTGAAGTATTTCAACTCGCGGGTATTTTAAAGTTAGTATGGCCTGTTGAGAATGGAAAGATAGAAGATGTTAATGCTTGGGAAAAGCTTGTTCATGGAATCTTTTATCGAGAATTAAAAATAGATCCGTCCGAACGGTTTATCATTTTTCTAACAGAACCTTATTTGTATAGTATTGATCTTGAAAAATTGGGGGAAATTCTATTTGAAACGTTTAATTTTGCGGGTGCTGGATTTCTGTCTATCAGAGATATTTTACCCCTTATGGGTATGAAGAATTTTATTTTTGGTAATATTGGTGATCGGGTTACATATTTTTCTTCTTCCTATGATGGGGAATATGTTAACAGTGTAAAATATAATTTTGGCGGGGGTAAATTAACGGACTACCTCAAACGATTATTACGCCAGCGTTATTCTGACATTGATTTTAGGATTAGTTCCATTCCTTTCTTAGAGGCGCTTAAGCGTGACTATTGTTTTGTATCACTGGACGCAGAAAAGCAATTTGAACAGCAATCCCGATGTTATTATCTTAAAAAAGAAGTCACAACACCTACAAAAAAAGTAATCATAGATGTGGAACGATTTTTAGTACCAGAAGCGCTGTTTAATTTTAAAACTGTTGCTTTAGAATTGGATGTAAATAGTATACCAGAAATCATATTATCTCTTTATGACAATTTGGATTCTGATATTAAGGATGAATGTATAAAAAATATTATTATTACGGGTGGTTCTGCGGGATTTCCTAATTTAAGCATCAGAATAAGAAATGAGTTAAAGAAAAGTCAGAGTTTAGCTAATACAGAATTTAAAATATTTATTCCCGAGAGACCTGATACATATTTATTAGAATATGTCCAGCGAAATATTGAATCTATAATGGAAATGGAAAATGGTCCCGTTTATTTTATAACCCGTAAAAAATACAACGACGTGGGTCCCAAGATTATGTGGGGGGTATCACATGACTACTAAAGATGAAGAACTGCAAATTTGTTCTTATATAGATGAAGTCAACGAGAGGTACAATTTGAATATAGACGATTCTCAGCTCTCTGATATGAAAGAACAATGGCGTAGATTTCAAGTGCACGTTACGAAATTATATAATTTAAAATTTAGACAAATGGCGGTCTTCATACATAATGTTGCCGACATCTCTGAAAGTATTCAAAAGATCAAAAGAACCTTAATTATTGTTGATCGGGTAAATCTAAAACCTGTAAGCAATGCAAAGGTAGAAATCTTCATAGAAAATTTTCCAGAAGAAAAGTTTACGTTTAGTTGTAATTCACAAGGTGTTTGTGAAGTTGATTTTCCCGTTTTCTACGAAGAAAATCGTTTTTCCCTAGAAATAACGGCTGAAGGATTTCAAACTTTAACATTGGATTCAAAAACTAACACTAATGTTTTGATTGATCAAACTCAATTAGAAAATCGTTACAATCTTCTGTTGTTTTCCGACCGAGATCAATATAAACCCGGTGATACAATACACGTATTGGTTTGGTTAGTGGGTCAACAAGGGGATACACTCTATCTTAACCATTATAATAACATTCAAGTAAAATTATTTAATAATAACCAAGATTTGCTTTCCTTTAACACTATAAAACCCAACAAATACGGGTACATCACGACGGATATCCATATTGAATCAGAAATTCCAGAGGAAGAAAATTACAAAATTCAAATCGATGTAGTACAAGAGGATAATATCGTCTTATCTAAGACAAAGCAAATTTCAATAAAACGTTATAAAAGACCTGAGATCCAGATAAAAACACAAAATATGAAGAATAGCTGGTTTAAAAATGATGATTACGAATTTTTTATTGACGCCGAGTATTTTTATGGGGATAAAGTAAAGACAGGCAGATTATCTGTTAAAATCAAAGATATTTTAGGCAATATTATCAAAGAAAAATTCCAAATCAATGAAGGAAACGCAAATGTTATATTATCTCTTAGAAAC
>WJKO01000123.1 GCA_014729055.1 Promethearchaeota archaeon
ATTATTTACAGCTATACCCCATCCACGGTTACCCGCAGACGAATCTTTTGGAATTCCCGTGAATTTAAAGTTTTCAGTGCAAATCACCGTCACTTCTTCATCTATGATGAAGTATTTAGCATGCGTATATGTGAAATAATCTTCATTCTCCCATCGGACAGAACCATTTTCATGATTATCCACTTGAGATGCAACATAGACTACTTCATAGTTTTCATCATCATGAGTAGAATCTTCTAAATACGGGGAGTCATGTAATGGGTAAATATCCTCCAAAATGAGGCGAACTTGAACTCCTCTATCCATCGCCGAGATCAAAGACTGTAATAGATAATAAGACGTGAATTGATATACACAAATATCTAAACTTGATTTAGCTGAATCAATCAGACTGGTAATGGCAGCAAATGAATTATCGGGTGAGCTAAAAGTTGTCACGGTTCCACTACCGACCACGGGTGTTGATAAGAAGTAAACATTATTTGTATGAATTCCTGGCGACGGATAAACATAATTCCGCCATTCTTCTTTGGTATTTGTATCTACATAATTTTCCTTGTTCGTAGGATCATATACTCTCGCTAACACCCTTCCTGAATATGTTTTATATATTCCATCACCTTCCCAAGAGGTCGAGTCGATAGTTTCTTCAAATTCGTTATCTCCATAACTCCATGCGACTCTATCGATTATGGTTGTATAACTATCAATTAAAAGAACTTCTCCAGGTCCATCATCTAGTGTAAAACCCCCAGCGGGAGTATAATTCAGCCCCATAGAACCATACCGAGTAAAACATAAATCATTATCATCTAATATCGTAATATGAGTTTTGGCAGGAATGATTAATCCAAAAGGTAAACTGATCTCTGGATCACCACCCCATGTCGATGTTCGATGGATACTCCAATTATTAAGCGTAATTGGTGAGCTAGAGGGATTATAAAGTTCTAAATACTCATGTCCCGTCACGGGGCTATCTGGATAGGGCATGATTTCGGTAATCAATATATCACCTGGGCTTCCTGGTTTTATAATCTCTTGAATATAACCCAAAGTTTTTGGTAAGATTCCCCAATCAGAAGTCAAATTATTATCTATTAATTCTCCATTTGTTCCATTTATTCTTTGGATGGTCGTATCGTTATCCCAGTTCCCTGCACCAGTAATATTCACACTACTGTCCCATCCACCTCCGGGATAATCTAACCCATCACCATAACAAATAGCGTCATATTCTATATTTGTAATTCCGCTGTAAATTCGTACGTAGCCATCTGTATTGTATAGAGACATTTCTTCTTCATAATCATAGTCCGCGTTTGTACTATCATCATCTCCAACCACAATTACACCACGTGCAGGAATTAAAAGATCGGCATTTATTGTTAAATCAGCATCAGACATATCCGTACCAACAATAAAATTACGTGCTAAAACGGGCCATGTCTTGTTGTTATATATTTCAACAAAATCATAGCCTGTATCCATATGAATACCCACCTCACTAATTAAGATGTCATTCGGTTGGAGTTGATAGAACGCCCCTAAAGTAGGTTCGTCTGTCGCGTACCAGTCGGAGCTACTATTGGTGTCTGCCAAGGATAACGAGGTCATATTATATCTGAAAATACTTGTTCCTTCATTTAAATTCCCTGTACAATTATTACTGTTTATCCAACCATTTTGGGTAGCAGGAATGAACGAACTATGACCAATCCCCCAAACAACAACATCGATATTGTTTCCTGATGAATTTTTTAGAATTAAGACATCACCATTATCATTCAGAGTAATATTGATTGTTTTATCGACTTGACTTGGTAGTTCTCCGATGATATAGGTAGAATGTGGTTCTATAAGTGTACTTTCATCGATTAATACCGTCTGGTCACTAAATGAGCAATATAATTCTACATTTTCAATATCAATAGATTCTGAATCGTTGTTAAATATTTCAACCCACTCAATGCCAGTTCCTCCATACATCACTTCAGAGATAAGAAGTTTTTGTTCATCAATAACTGGCGGAATGTATGCAGGTAATTCCCACAAATTTTTTGCAGTTGTAAACCAATCTTCGGTTTTATTTGTATCTTGTAAACCGCCAGATTCAGTTCGATATCTCTGGACAGTAGTTTCATTATCCCAAGTTCCAGGATCTGTAACATTTATAGCGCTTTCCCATCCATCTCCCGGATAGTCTAGCCCATCACCATAACACATCGCATCATATTCCACACCGCTCACTGAATCATAAATGCGGACATACCCATCATTATAATATGAAATAGTTTCTTCAAAATCAAAATCAATATTTGCACTACTAGAATCCCCGACTACAATTACATCCCTTGCTGGTATCAATAAATCGGAAGTTATTGTTAAATCAGAATCTGTTGCATCAGTTCCTAAAACAAGGTTTTTTACTAATACGGGCCATGTTAAATTATTATATATTTCTGCAAAATCATAATAGGAGTCCATTTCAATACCCACTTCACTAATAAGAAGATCACCAGTCTTCAATTCATAAAATCCATCTAATGTTAATTCATTTGTGGAATACCAATCAGCACTACTATTAGTATCCGCAAGCAATTCTGAAGTAATATTATATCGGAAAATACTAGAATTTGGTTCTGACTCAACGGTCACATTATTTTCATCAATCCAACCGCTATCTAATCCATAACTATACGTTTCATTCCCAGTTCCCCAGACTACAACGTCAATCTTTTCATCCAAACTATTTCTAAGAACTAACACATCACCAACATCTCTCAATGAAATATTTTCGACTTGATCGACTGCTGTCGGTAATTCTCCAACAACGTAAGTTTCATACGCAGAAAGTTGAACTGAATCGAGATTTGTTTCGTTATCATAACCATAACTGTACAATGAGCAGCCAGATAATTGCACAGTGCCAGAGTTATTGTTAAAAATTTCAATCCATTCTGCGCCAGTTCCTTTAAACTTTACCTCCGAAATCAGGATTCGCCCCGCTTGACTAACATCCGCAGACTCTGGACTTAAGCGGTTTATAGATGATATATTGAATACAAAATTCGACATCATTGGTAAAAAAGAAACTATAATAAATCCTATTAAACATAATGCAGCTTTTCGTTTTTGTTTTTGATTCATATTTTTATCTTTTTTCATAATAAATGCTACCTCTCGGGCACCCTATACGACTTTTCCTATTAAATTGAACGTGTAAATAATTGAATAGATAATAATATCCAAGTATAATATATTTAAAGCAATATGTTTGCTTTCTTCCTATTTTGGAGTTATATGATAATAATTAATATTACATTAAACGGTTCTCAATTGAATATAAAATCAAGTAATCATTTTGCGGAGAAAATATAAAAATTTTAGACCTAGTGCGAAGTTATTTTTAAGTAAAAAAACAACAAAAGATATTAATCTATTAACATCAAGACAAAATGAAAAAAAAACATAATTTTTGAATAAATTAAATTGAGAAAGTCTTACAGTAGTATTCCTTCTTTTCAGAATTCATTTGATCTTCTTCAATCTTATCGTTCTTGTATTTATCTCGATTTTCAATTTTCCGAGTCTGATTTTCATTGTTTTCTGAACCTTTAGTAATTACTTTGTGTGATTTAGAATTATATGATCCAAATTTAACCGCAGTAGCATGCTCAATTTTCTCACTGATTATGTGAGCTATAAGGAGGAGGAGTATTTCAGTTTCTGGTGGTCTAATATTTTTTCGGTATTTATCGACCATTATCCAAATGTGTTCAGCATGAGTTTTATCTCTACTAATAGCTATGCTCGTTTTCTCTTCGTTAAAGACATGAACCGTGGACCAACGATTGTCAACACCCATGAGAACACGGCGGATCATTATCAATTCTCCCAAATTTATTTTAATTCGTCTACCTTGGTTATCGCTGGGTCGTTCCCAATTTCCATCTTGAAGTTTGCTTAAAAAGGTGAAATATACACATTCCTGTTCCCAATCACTTGAATCAAATATCATACCCGTTTTTTGACCAAAAAAACTTTTTTGATGTCTTTTCATAAGACTCACTAGTATATACTATGATGTTCCGCATTTTTAAAGGAAAAAAAGGAAAAAAAAAATAAAATATAAGGAAATAAAATAATACCAATAAATTATTCTATTTTATTGTAGATTACATGCCTATGGATGATAGAGAGTTAGAGATCATAAAAAAGATTGAACAATTAACAAACAGATCAATTCCACAAGTTGATAAAGTGAGATTTGAAAACTTTGACGGAATTTCAGAATGTAAATTTACGAAACATATTGTAGGTTATGAAAAACGCGCTGGACATATTGTAGCTTTAGGATTGTCGAATCTTAATCTTACGTCAATTCCAGAGGCAGTTGGAAGCTTAAATCATCTCGAAGAACTGGATTTAATCGGCAATAATCTAACAACGATTCCCGCTTCCATAGGAAATCTGAATTCACTTAAATTTCTCCATTTATTTAAGAATAGGATACTGCATCTACCTCAATCAATTGGAGAACTTAGTTTATTAGAATATTTAAATTTAGGTATGAACTCTTTGTCTAAAATACCCGACTCTATTGGTAATCTTAGTAATTTAATATATCTCAGTTTACATCAAAATAAAATTACGATACTTCCAGAATCCATCGGCAATTTAAGAGAACTAAAAAGTTTGAATTTAGATAATAATTTAATTGAAAAATTACCATTTGGTTTCGGCTCTTTGGAAAATTTAGAAATATTGAGGATTTCTGGTAACCAGTTAAAAAAAATACCAAATTCGTTCGCAACACTGCAGAATCTAAGGAAATTGTATATGTCTCAGAATAAAATCTCTTCAATTACGTCAAAGATTGATAATCTAATAAACTTAGAATACGTAAATCTTCGTTATAATCATTTAGAAAAGACTCCAGATAGTTTAACCAAATTGAATTCAATAAAAATGATAGATCTAAGAAATAATAATTTTCCAAGCAAAGAGAGTTCTATTCTCAAACTATCAAATTCTATTAATGTATGTGTAGATAGTTATGTATTAAAACACGAATCCAGACCTTTAAATTGCTTAGATTTGGAAGATATCGGAGAAATCGAGATTAAATCAGGACAGATTGCAATTAAGGATCCTTATCTTGAAATTAATCAAGATACAACATATCGAGTTCGAAAGGGTATATGGAAGATACTTCTGGTAAATTGCAGTACTTATGATGTGCCAATTAGCAATAAAGGATTAAATTCCGTTATTTTAGTGCACGAAAAGTATGTCAACATGCTAATGATTCCCGAGGACTGGCAAATTCAGTTAGCAAAAATAGAAGGCAATCAAATCGGCATTTATGATGCGGGATTATTACCAGAAAATTCTAAAACGCAAGGTCAACTGGAACGAAAGGCAGAATTCGATAGTTTTTACAAACAAAATCGAAAATTGAATAAATATTCTGATTTAAGTTTGTTTAATCACTCAGGGATTGTCATAAAACTTATTAACAACGATATTCGCGTCCCCATATTTTCGTATAAGAATAATAGAGGATTTGTCATTACGTTTTGGATTGACTTTACAGAGGGCGATCTTTTCGAGATTCTAAATTATAGAACTATGGATGAATCCTAAAATTAAAGAAATAGATCTCCTAAATCTCTCATATGTTTTGATACAATTTCCGAAATATTTTTAATTTTTTTAATCAAATTTGCTTCATGAATTCGAAAAATCCTATCATCATTTTCGACAATGGCTCATTTCAAATTCGAGCGGGTTTCAGCTATGAAAATAAACCTAGAATTATAACTGAAACTCTTGTTGGTATACCGAAATACCGAGACTATGGAACAGCTTTAGACGTGCAAAAGGAAAGTGTATTTGGTGGAGAGGTGTATTCAACAGAGATAGGAGTTAATTTTTATAAAAAAATCTATCCAGAATCTATAAAATGGTTAACACGATCAGAATTTGAATCAGAAGGAGCGAAATTAATACATAAAAAGATATTTGAATTACCTTAAACGATTGTTAACGATTGTTAACGGTAAAAATATCCATTTAATAAAATATAAAGAAAAAGAAACAAATATTTCTTAAAGATATTTAAAAGTACTTTGTAAATTATCCTTAGAGGAACCAAACCATGACAGATAATTCAGATAACGTAGATAAAACTGATGAAATTGATATAGTTAAACCTAAGAAAAAGGCATTCCACGAAGAAGCCGGGGTTTCGAGAGCAATAATCAGCGGAACTTATGTTACTATATTTTCTTTATTCGGATCACTACTTTTTTGGGGATATTCGGTAATTGCAACAGGTAGCGGAGGGCTTGAATATCAAGGTCTTGCATCAACAATAGTTGCTTTGTTTACGGTCTTTAATGGGGGTTTTATTCAAGCATACATTGCCAAAATAAAGAATCTGACAGTCACGAAACCCGAAGAAGCTGAAACTTATGCCGCCACCTATACCAAAGTATTTTGGTTAACTGGTATCATAATGACGGTTCTGGCGATAATTACTGCGTTCGCTTTCAACGATGAATATATCTCAACTTGCATTTGGTTTGTAATTCCTAATATTCTCTTTAGTTATACATTTAGTTTTGCCAACGGATTATTACAAGTTAAAAATCGTTATGATATCGTAGGTATAATTGGTGGTATGAGCGGAACTTACCTCTTTCTATTCGGTTACTTGTTTATCTTTTTAGATATTGATGGGAAATTCCATGCATTTATTCCACTTATTATTTTGATCTTAAATCTGATACCTACTTTATATTTCTTCGAGAAGAAGACACCATTTAAGATGAAGAATATTATTAAAAAAGGATCACTAAAGGATAAGCAAGCCGGAAAATTCTTTAAATATTCTCTGTTTAGTACGGTTACCAATTTAGATGTACTAGGTATTTTTGGACATATCTCGATCTTCATCACAGCTTCTATTCTTGCTTTTCAATTACCCAATGATTTGAAAAAACAACAAATGGAGATCTTTAGTATTGTTGGCAGTTATGTTGTTTCAAAAGTCATCATTCAATTTTTCTCTGGACCTTTAAATGTAGAGTTAGCAGAGTCAATAGCGAACGATGATAAAGATGGGGCAAGAGAAGTATTAAACACGCTTGGTCGTATATCTTTGATTTTGGGTTTATTAATGCTGATCGTGCTGGTCGCTTTTGGAAAAACCTTACTTCTTATGCTCCACGAAAAAGCGTTTATACTTACCGGTGGAACTTTCGATAATGAATTATATCAAACTGGAATACTCCTCTTTGCATTTTTTACAATAGGACAATTTTTCTTCGGATTTTGTTCACTATTCGGAAATGCTTTAGTGGGAATAGGTGCTGCCAGGTTGAGTGCAAGAGGATTTGGTATAGCATTAGTGCTTTGCGCTGTATTGACGGCAATATTTGTATTCTTTTTTGGATTAGTGGGTGCAGGAATCGCAAACCTTTTGTCTTCGCTCTTTCTATTACCTTACATGTTATATTCAGCGAAAAAAGCTATTGATATCGAATTTGATTTCCGAGTTTTACGTCAACTTCCGCACCTAATATTAATTTTCGTTCTGTTTTACTTTTATCCATTTCCAACAGATGATTTTGTAGCTTTTATGATTGCCTTAATAATAGTTGTCTTGATTACCGCGGTAATTATGCTAACTTCTATGATGTTTTGGGGAGTAATGAGACCTGAAGACTTCAATCTTATGAAAGATTTTCTAAAATCAATTAAGATGGGTGGATTAGGAGATCTCATGCAAAAAGGCTGCGTTATAATATATAATTTGAATCCATTAAATAAGAAGATAATATGCAGTAAAGATGATACTGGAGAATATAATCTTGAGAAAGATATTGAGAAAGATATTGAGAAAGATGTTTAAAAATTATTAAAAATTATAACAAGATCATTTTATACTTATTTTTAATTTTATACGCTTGAGTCTTGACAAAATGTTTTCATACGAGTTTGGTGTTCGTTTTGATAAAGAGGGTTTAACTTCTGAATTGGTCAGAGATTTTCAGCAAGTAATTTGGGAATATTATAAAAATCATAATCGAAAATTTCCTTGGAGAGAAACAAGAAATCCGTACAAAATTTTTGTTTCTGAGATGATGTTAC
>WJKO01000124.1 GCA_014729055.1 Promethearchaeota archaeon
GCTCAACACAGTATATGACGGGATATTACATCACAGCTGACGGGAAATGGTTGATTGTAAACTATGATGGGGTGAATTATGCTTTGGTGAGCTCAGCAGATACTTCGAGAATTGTAAATCCATAAGATTGTGGATGCTATCTTTAAATCTATCTGGTACATTCTGGTTCGTTTCATTCTATGGGCAGGTCGATAGCATGGTATTATGGGATTTACTTTAAGGTGGATACGAGCAGTCTCGTAAATCTGTGATGACATCCACATTTTCTTTAATGCCCGCTCATATTCCCTCGTCATTCATTCAAATAATTCTCAAATGTCAATCATAGTATAAGTGTCCCGTTGATACAATATAACAAACGGCCCCTTACCCATAAAAGGAGCCGTTTGTATTTATCCCCACTCGGAAAGGAGTGTCTTTTCATGATAAACTATTTTAACGACATTGTCAATAAAAAATTCGATTTAATTGAAATATAAAGACATTGAATTTACAATAAGTGACACTTAAAAATTTATTAATACCTCAGGGAGTTTGACGATAACTGCAAGGATTGTGAATCCCCTGAAATTCAGTAAGAGCAATTATTTTTGCTAAATCTTTTTTTTACTTGCTATGTCCTGATCAAATTATTATTATATTATGTCTGTAATTCGTAAAGATTTGCATCGTGGCTATGCATCTATTTAGATTCACTCAGAGCGTTGGGGCTGTATGAATTCCTTTTTA
Source organism: Promethearchaeota archaeon (assembly GCA_014729055.1). GTDB lineage: Archaea > Asgardarchaeota > Lokiarchaeia > Sigyniarchaeales > Promethearchaeaceae > WJKO01. Next base: position 730 of record WJKO01000124.1, read on the forward strand.
AAAAGCTCGAAAACAGACCATCGGTTTCGTTTTTGGGCATTTTTTATTTTCAGTTATTAGCCGATCTAAAGTCACCAATCCACAAACGACAAAAATAGCATAGCTTGTATTGCTGTGTTTATCTTATAATTATTGAATTTTACCTCTAAGAATTATCTAAAACGGGAGATATTATGGCACTGGAAAATCGGATAGTTATTATTGTAGACAATTCAAACATATTTATTGAAGGTCAAAAATATTCGGCAAAAGTGAAGGGCGCAGCTCGACATGAGGGAGATATGCACGATCCTCAAGATCCATCTTGGCGAATTGATTTTGGCAAATTGCTTGAATTAGTTGCCAATGGGCGTATTGTTTCTCACGCTATTCTCGTGGGATCTCGCCCTCCTACGAACGACAGTGTTTGGCATGCGGCAGAAGAACATGGATTTCAGGTAACTGTTCATGAACGGAGTACCTCAAACAAAGAAAAAGCTGTAGACACTGAACTCGTTGCACAGGGAACTGAGATTGTATGTACAAGTAATAAACCACAGTACATTGCTATTCTTTCTGGCGATCGAGATTTCATTCCATTAGTTAATGTCGCACAAAAAAGAGGTTGGTCTGTTGAAATGTGGGCATTTAAAAATGCCTTTAGAGAAAATGGACAAATGGCAATGACGGTTGACAATATTTGCCCACTCGATGATATTTTTCCCGAAATCGGACAAAATGCCTTTGAGTGGCCCTGATTTCAAATTCTAAGAATCGCTTAAACTATTTTAATCTATATATAAACATTTTGTGAAGTTTTCAGATTTCGCCTACTGATGAACGGCACCACGTATCTTAGATTATCAGCGCTATGCAATAATACGTATTACTATTCTTCTTGATCTTTTTGATGAATTGTCTATTGGTATTCAATCCATTTATTAACAAGGAGTTAAAATGAAGTTGTCATCTGACTTCGAATCGATATGTTATAACAGGAATTATTTGGATAAAGTAATATTTAGAATTGATTTTCTAACTGAAATTTCGCATGAGGTCATTAACTCAACAAATGTTATAAAATCAATAATGAAAAATTTCCCAGTGAACGAGAAAGATAGAATTGTCTATGAAAATAAATACAAAGTAAAATTAAAAAAGGCTGAATCTGAATTAGCACAAGAACAAGCATATGAAATAGTGGAAAAAGTATTTACCGATTCTGAAAAAGGTAAAAGGTTGACATTCTCAAGTAGGTACCTTATAGTTGAAATATTTGATTATAATGTCTTCGATTTACTTCTCTCCTATGTTGAGGAGATATTAAAAAATATCGATTCTAATATTGTTGTTAGTAGAATGGGATTAAGGTATATCAATAATTACGAGTTCAAAGAAAAGCAATTATTTAATTTTCAAAAATATTTTAACAAAAAATTGCTTTCTTTCAGATTTATCGAAGAATTGGATGAAAAGATACTTGCAAAAAGGGCAATAAATATTCAGGAATATATATTCAATAATAACAATTTGAGATTTCAATATGGATTATATAATCCTGATTTTCCTGCAACAATTAAAAAGAAAGCATTCGTATTAGATTATGATTGCTATTATCAAAACATAATTGAAGACAAGAATATTATTCTTCCCAAATTCAAAGAGCTTCATTATCTGATTCAATATTTTTTTGAGAAATCAATAACTGATAAAATGAAAGATGAGATGAATCAAGAATGATCAAAAAAACAAATACTACAGAAGAATATTTAAAATTCGACGAAGAATATGAAGATCTCCAAGCCACGAAAGGCAAAGATAGGGTTAAACAGGATATTCAGCTGCCATCTGGAACCAATGAGCAGATTGAAAATGTAGATGAATACAAGGAATTTGATCTAATTATAAATACATATAGATTATATAAAGAGGAACCTTCTGAATGAGTACGATTGTTAAAATTGATATACCACAGAGGGATGAATTTATATCTCAAGGCGATATATTTAGAGACTTAAAATATATTTATTGTTTTCACGAGATGGAAAAATACGTTGACGTGGTTGAAATAACCTTTCCGTATGTTATTGTTTTGAGTCAAGCTTGTGATATGAAAGGCATGTATGAAATTATAAATAATAACGGGAAAAGTACTAAGCAGATGATATCTGTTTTAGTAGCTCCGCTTTTTGATAAAAGTAAAGTTCAAAATGGTGACTATCTAAAAAAAATATTGGGCACAAATACACCATCCGAGAAAGGATTTTCGAGCAAGGATAAAAGTACCATTGAGAATGATTTTCACTATAGATTTCATTTTTTGAATTTCGAGAGTTCTTTTTTGGAGGTACCTGATTCTGTTATAGACTTCAAACAATATTTTACATTGAATATTGATATATTATATAAAAATGTTTCTAAGAGAATTTGCACCTTACAACCGATCTTTAAAGAACAAGTTACCTTAAAGTTTTCCACATATTTAACTAGGGTAGCTATTCCATAAATTCATTACTCATACTGATTCGATAAGTTATCCCACTTCAGTAGGTCATTCTGCGCGATAACGACATATAGGAATTTTTTTAATTAAATTGCTCAAAAATTATATTGATCACCTGGGAAATTTGATGCAATGGACAACATAGATGAGATAAAATTTAATACTCCTGATGGTCATACGACTGCAATTGCATCTAAGACTCAATCATTTGACTCTCAAGAAAGAGACGTCATTTTCTTAGGAGATAAATTGAACTCTGATAAACTAAAAGAAAGAGATCTAGTAATTTTGTTAAAAAAGCAACTCGATTATAAATTCAAGAGTATTTTTATTCATAAAAATCCAACTAAGTCAGATAAAGCAAAACGTTTTTTACTGGAAGAGTTAGGCTATATTCCTTCTCTACAACCTGAAATAGATATGATTTTTGTAGCAAATAACGAATCTGTGAATGCAATCGAGGTTAAGCTGATAAAGTCGAATGATGTTAAACCAAGAGCGCGCTATTACAAAGGTTTTGACCAATCAATAGCTCTATATAGGTACGGTTTCGATAATGTTGGATTATGGCATATTTTCACTTCTGACATTTCAATTGATACAATAAACAAATTTGGTGCACAGACTTGGTATTTTATTCGAAACGTCCTAAAACTTCCACTTGATTTTTCATATTACAGGCTTATCAAGCAAAGAGAAAAAATAAAATTTCAAGTATTACAATATACTGAAGAAAATAAAGGTTTTGTGTTATCTAAGACACTAGACGATCCAGAGTTCGAAATTGAATGGCGATATGGAAATCCAATACTGAACGATCCAATGGTAAGAGTACTTCGAGAATCCCTTAATAGTTATATTCATTTTGAATGACCTCTTTTTTATTGCTATTCATACTTTGTATATTAGGTAATAAAATGCGTATATCTCTACTTATTTTATTTTTTCTCAGTATCGCCTATCCTTTAGATATTTGTATTGCTGATAACTATCGACTAATTGTAACTCGCAAGGGATCAAATATTTATAAAGTAATGAACAAAGATATATATATCGAGACCAAGTATTGTTATCAATATGTTTATTTTGCAGATGCTTTACTTAAAATGAATGGGTATACAGGTGAGATAATATTTATAGATCAAAACAGTAAATGTTATGTTAAAAGTGTATATGGTTCAATGTTAATAGAACCCGGTATATACAATATTAGCGTTACTCTGATTAATGATAATTGGTATCAAGTAGTTGGGACAGATGTGTTTGTCAGAACGAATATGTGCCTAAACTTGGCCTTAGACGAAGAAGCAATATTAAAAATTTATGCGGATGGAACAGGAATACTTTACGTTGCTGACGATGAGTGCACTGTTGAAGGTGTATAC
>WJKO01000125.1 GCA_014729055.1 Promethearchaeota archaeon
ATTCAAATATTATGGGACGTCAGATGGACAATGGAATGCCATTAAGAAATTTGCGCAAGAACAATATGGTTTGGAAGCACTGGGGCTGAAATAGACACATGTTAATGCAAAGCACGACTGGTCCATATGGAATGATGATTTTTACCGCAGTTCTACTTGTTGTATTTTACATTCAAGCATTTAAAAAACATTATAGAATGCCCTATTTGCTAAGTGCCGTGACTTCAGGAGCTCTTGGGACGACAATTAGAGGACTTGCTGTATTATCAAACGATTCTACTTTCGAAATATTTACGAATGTTATGTTTTTCTTCTTTCTTAGTTTAACAATTGTATTCTTTTTCTTCTTCATTGAAAGTTGCTCATCATTGAAACCTAACATTCCTCAAGTTATACTAATTATTTCTTTGTTTATAATTGGTCAAGCATTTAATTTCCTCAGATTTTTATTATTTCTGGATGACGAAATCTTGAATATCTTTTTAGTAATGACGCTTGCATTTTATGGTCTATTAGGGATAATTGGATATGGAATTTTCGGGATTCGCTTTTATCTTGGTAATTATAAGCTTACACGGGAGAAAATGCCGATTTTCTTAACTATAGGTATGGTAATTGCACTAATAACATATAGTTTGATTTGTATCACTTCATTGGTTTATTGGGGATATCCAACGGGTCTGATTGGTGATGTAGTTCCGATATTGTCCACTTTATTCATAGCAGTATTTTCTCTCAGTTATGTTTTCAATATAGACTATGTTTATCGCTTGCCGTATGATTATTACGGCATAATGGTCTATGTAACAGCAGGACTTCAGATATTTAAGGCGGATCTCGAATCAAGACGCGACGTAACAATCGAAACTAATTTAATATCGGGTTTTTTGACTGCATTTAATAGTTTATTTGCTGAAGCGCTTTCCGCCAAGGACAGCGTTGAAAATATATCGAGTAAGGATTCATTTATCTTAATTAAAACAGGTGATTATGTCTCTGTCGTCGTAGTCGGGGAAATAATCTCGGCAAAATTAAATAACGCAGTATTTGAGTTTTTGGACAGTGTTGAAAATGAATATCATGAAGAACTTGAGAACTTCAACGGAGAGATCACAGGATTTAGTGGTATTGAAAAGCTAATACCAAAATGTTTCCCATTCTTTAAAATCAAACGAGTGGAATAAAGAACTTACTAAAGATACCTATAAATCAATCTATCTTCATTCCTTATTTTTACATTTTATGATTGTTAACATTTCACATTAGCACCAGTTATCTATTTTAAGGTGAATATTTTTTATAAGTTGCGTTATGCTCATGGAGAATATACTTTCTAGTTGTATAGAAGAATTGTATTTAATAAGAGGAATTTCATTACATGACATAACCATAAAATTTTATGACTAATTTTGGTGTAAAAAATAATGTCAAAAACAAAACTAAAAACAACAACAATTTTAACCGTGTTGATGATAAGTGCGTTTATCATACCAACGGTTCCGCTTGTTAATGCCCAAACCACTATGGCAGAAGGAATGTCATGGAACGTAGGTTTGGAAGATTTTGATAATGCGTCAGCCGTTGCAGACATGCCAGCAGGTATGGCATCAACTCTTGCGGATATATTTGGTATGATGAGCTTTTTAGGTCCATCTGGTGCTGCACTTGGTCATGTATTTGAGATTCTTTTCGAGAACATAATGAATATGGAGAGAATGGACGATAAAGTATTGGATGGCGTTTATATGCTAAACGCTAGCTATACTGATAAATTCAACACTTGGACTGACAGTTATACGGGTCGAACAGAACGATACTGGCTATACAGGAATGATTATGCATCTTTAGGTTTTACAGGCGCTCCTGTAATCGAAACAAGTAAGTCTGGAACAGTAACCGTTGAATACACAGCGGGTGCACACGTTATTTTCTTACTATGGGACAATGACGGATCATTGATTGCTGCAATTAATAAAATATATCAAGCATACTGGGATGTCCGGGACGCGTTAGAATCATTAGATGAGAATCCTGAACAATGGACGGAAGCAGAGATTGCTGACTTAGTAAGTATAGTCATTGGAAGTGTTTTAGAAGCAGTTACCTACTTGTTATTCCATATTAATGATATTATAACTGGGGATGAGCTGATTATTACAAATATTATAACGTGGGAAACTTGGAATTATACCACATCGTCCGACTATACACAAACCGTTGAAATTAAAGATTATTACAACGGACAATACAATCCGTCAACTGTTTCAATTGGAGAACTAGAAACACAAGCACTAGCAGTAGATGATGATTACGCAGTTCAATTGCTAGAAGATGTTCAAACATCTGGCGTTCAAGAAAAGACTTGGAGTACTTTCTCATTCAACTTAGTAGAATTGTGGCTGAAGAATTTTGAGATACATATCAATGCATCAGTAATTGCAGATCATATTGCATACACAATGACTGAAGGTCAAGCGGAAGTGATCGGTGAACCATTGGATCCAGAAACCGGACTAGCAAAGATCTTCCAAGGATTAGATATTGAACTTTACCTATTGACACATTCGCTATTCGGGTTTGTCGCATTTGACGACACAATGATAGAAGCGAACAACGTACCTGATGTGTTATGGCAAGAAGCAACTGAAGATGGTATTGACTATGAGTATATTGAGGACAGTGAAGTAAAATATTGGTTTGCATTGAAATCATTTGATGCTACCCCAGTATTCGAGATCGATATTGGTGACGGAAATGGTGTGGATGTCTATGACAAAAACGGTGCATATTTAGGAAAAGGTATCTCATGGAGTTTTAGAATGGAAAATGTCGATGTAATTCCCGTTCCAGTCGGATTAACTCCTGGTGATCTTGATTCATTACCACCTGCAGAAAACCTTGAATTTATTGAAATGGGTTTCACATTCTTACCTAAACAAAAAGGTACCTATTCAGTTGAAACTGGAAAATATCAATTAGCAACCGAACAGCAAGAAGTTAACATGGGTGCTGGTATCATTAAATTAGATCAGTCATTTGGTGAATGGAATTCTGGTGGTGTAGTAAACGCGGAATTAGCAGGTTTAGATTTCGCTGTATTATTCATCAGTACAATGTTATACTTCCATGTCAACGTGGAGGTAGAAACAGTAGATCCAGTAGATTACGAAACACTTGGAACCGAGAATACCACTGGTTTAGTGGAGAAGGATGCCTATTCTAATGGAGAAATTTCTGTTGGTAATTATGAGAATGATCTTCCATTAGCTTCCGTTGATATTGCAGGACCTCAGTATGAACAATATGAAGATGGTCCAACCAATCCTCCACAGACATATGACGCAGATACAACAAACATTACCTTAGCTTACTTGAACTTCAACCTCGGTGGAAGTTGTGTGTATATCGATGATCAGAATCCAGATGCCAGCTTTAGAGCAGAAGGATTCCTTGAAATTGGTACCTCAATAATGATTTATGCAGTAGCCTATGGTCATTGGGATGGTTCCGGCGATCAATTAATTCATGATCCTACATTCAGTGTCTTTATG
>WJKO01000126.1 GCA_014729055.1 Promethearchaeota archaeon
GTACGAAGGGCACATTACGAGGTTATTTTCGTCATTATGGAGAAGAATTGAAAGTAACAGATTTTCGATTTAGAAAAACCGAAATAATTCACAAGAAAGGTATAGACTTAGAAAGTGCGCACGGGGGTTCAGATGCCCGGCTGATGGATGCATTTACTTCTGTGTTATTAGGTGAAAAAACGGCTGAAGAAGCTGGTTTGACCACAATATCAAGTGCAATGGAAAGTCATTATATGGGTTTCGCCGCCGATGAATCTAGAATTAGGGATCAAACTATATCAATGGAGAAGTTTCGTCCAATTTAGCGTTATAAATAGAAAAGCATTATATTTTACGAAGCTTTTTCAGTCAAGTAGAGAAATAATCAAGTGGAGAAATAAAATGTCAGAACCAGATTATATTTATCATGAAGAGGACGGCGATCTAAGTGTACTGGAAGGAAAGAAGATTGCCGTGATTGGTTATGGTAATCAAGGAAGAGCACAAGCTTTAAACTTGAGAGATAGTAAACAAGACGTTATTATTGGCAATAGAGAGGATGAATATCGCGAAAAGGCAAAAGGAGATAATTTTGAAGTATATGATATTGGCGAAGCTGTAAAAAAGGCAGATATAATCTTCATGTTGACTCCCGATGAAGATATGCCGAAGCTTTATGCTGAAAAAATCGCGCCAAACCTTAAAGATGGCGCAACTATAAATTTTGCGTCAGGTTACAATATTGCATTTGGACTGATTAAGCCAAAAGAGACAATAAATGTTATTATGATCGCACCAAGAATGATTGGCGTTGGTGTCCGTGAACGTTATTTAACAGGTGAAGGTTTCTATAGCTTCATTACTGTTCATCAAGATGCCACAGGTGACGCGAAAGAGATACTTTTAGGTCTTGCAAAAGCTGTCGGCTCTCTACAAGCATCATGTATAGACGTGACAATGAAACAAGAAGCAATACTTGATCTCTTTAATGAACAAGCTTTTGGACCCGCATTTGGAAGAGTGTTACTCACTTCGATTGATGTTTTAATTTCAAATGGATTGCCTCCAGAAGCAGTCCTTACTGAGATGTATTTGTCCGAAGAGATGAGTTATACCTACAAAAAGATGGCACAAATCGGATTGGTGAAACAAACTAATTTCCATAGTCATACAAGTCAATATGGTGCGATGAGTCGCGGTGCCAGATATTTAGGAGTGGGAAAGGAGTTGAAAGAGAGATTTCAGAAGACATACGATGATATTGAATCAGGTGCCTTCGCTAAGGAATGGGAAGGAAGTTTTGCAAAACTAAAGTATAAAGTAATTAAATTCTTCGCGATGCGGCAAAAAATAAATAAAATCGAAAAAGAAGTCAGAAATAATTTGGGATTGAAAGAAATCGATGTCTATAAAGCTCCAGAACAAATAGAGGAATTACTCAAGAAACCCGAGATAAAGAATGAAATCGATGAATACAAGGATCTTTATGAATACTAAAGAATGAAATAAAGAAATACTAAATATTGCTTACTTTCTCTTTTTTATTTCCTTCAGTAATTTTTCAGCAACTTTGACAGCGTCATCCGCTCGCTTTTTTTCTTGTTTAAAATCAATTTTCCATGCTTTTAATTCCGCTTTAAGATCACTATTTTGTTCTTTTAAGTCTTCTATTTCGGTGTCTGCTTGGGCTTTTTGCATTTCGAGCTGTTCCACTTTTTCTTTTAGTTTCACATAATCTTTTGGGAGTTCCTCTGGATTGATCCCCAAACCCTTCGCAGTTTTTATTCTTTCAAGATCTTCTTTTCCAATTCTATTCTTCAAATGCTTAATCATTTCTGATTTATGTAAATCTTCATCTTTTTTAACGTAATCAAGAATATTATAACCCGCCCCACCATGAACCGTATACCGCTGTCTTATTTTAACTTGAACAGGTGACTTGGGTGATATTTCACCCACGATAATGGCTTCACCGACATCTAACATCTGGATAAGTTCATCATCTTCCTTACTCGATAATCCTTCCGCGGATTTACATGTTATTTTCACATCATTTACGTCAGTTAGTTTGTGAATAATCCAAGTACCTGCTTGAGCTCGTAGAGTTACATTAAGTGCCTGCGGCCGTTGGGTAATTACGACCAGATTCATACCGAATTTTCTTCCTTCTTGGGCTATTAATCTAACCGTATCCGCTACTTCCGTTTGTCTTTTACCAGCCAATTCGTGTGCCTCATCAATAAACAAAAAGAATGGCGATATCTCTCTTTTAGTGCTTGCTTTATATAATTTGTTTAAAAGCCAATCTACGGTCTCACGTTGCGTTTCAAGACTTAATCCTCGTAGATTAATGATTGTACATTGTCCTTTTGCAACAAGATCTTGCGGTTGGCTAGCATAAAGATAATCTAAACCCAAATCGACACCTGGATTCATATTTTCCTCGCCAAACTCAACTATATATTGTGAAAAAGCGTGTTTTGGTTCTTCAATATTGAAGAAATCACAATCAGGTAGGTCAATATCATCTTTTATGACTTTTAAACTAGAGTATTCGCCATGTCTGTCAATAATTACTATCGGAATTTGTTTTTTTATTAACTCCTCGACGATAACACCAACCGTATGTGATTTTCCCGATCCCGAGCGCCCCGTTACAAATAGACGTCCTAATTTATCAATTGTAAATGTTGCTTCAATGTTTGTTCCAATAAGAGCCCCTAAATTCATCGAACGTTCTTCAGGCACATCAATTTTAAGAGCTTGCTTGATATCTTCCTCTTCCGCAATATAGATTTTTTCGTTCGATTCGAACGGAGTATTTGGAACTTGTCCTACTATATTTAATCTGGCAAAGAGCGCATTTTTGTCCCGCCAAATTCTCTGAATACCTAATACGTAGGTTTTTCCACCTTTTTCTATTGCAAGATAATCTGTCCGACTTAATGGTTTTAGCGCTCGTACCGTAAAACCCATTAATGTTACTCGTCCAGAAATTTTTGCAACAATTGGTTTTTGATCAGCACTCATTATTAACTCCTAGAGGAGTGAAAATATATAATTTTGATTATATTCGATTGATTTTGATTATGTTTCGTATCAAATTTTATATTCTATTTCGTATCAAGAATAAATAGAAAATCAGTTTTTATGGAAATTATAATGAAAATTCAAGGGGATCAGAGATTTCCAGTAAAGTCCAAGTTAGAAAAATTACAAAAACTGCGTTAATTATTTCTTTAATCGGCATCGGAGTGTTTGTTGGTCTTAGTATCGCATATTTTACGATGGGTGCTAGGAAAGTAGATGAAAATGAATCCGAGATTTCGATGCAGATTCTTAGAAACTATGCTGATGACGGCGTGCAATTGAAATCATTGCTGTATGTAACACCAGATAATGAACAAAAAACAGATCATAGCGTCCCACTTATAATTTGTTCACATGGTATGAACGACAACTTCTGGTTTTGTGAAGATTTATGTTATACGTTAGCAAAACGTGGTTATGCAGTAATCTGTCCAGAGCATCGAGGACATAAATCTAATTCTGCTCCAAGTACCTTTGGAAATTTAGAGCCGTATGATATAATTGGTTGGTTAGATTATTCTGAAGAAAATTTAGATTATATAAATGTATCAAATTCGGGAATATTAGGACATTCTATGGGCGGTCTGTTTGCTGCTGGTGCATATATTTTTGAATCTTTAGGGGAGGGTAGGTTTAAAGCACTTGTATCGTTGGCAGGCGCACTAAATGCAACAAGAGCGCTTGATTTTTTTGTATCTAATCCCAGTATATTAGGACAATTAACATTTACGGATAATATGACTGAAAAGAATCCAATTAATTACGTTACTTCAGAATTTCCAAAGAATGTCTTGATGTATCACGGAACTGCTGATACTATCGTAGATATTAGGTGCACTTATGACTTTTACGGAGAACTAGATCCTGAAGGAACAAGGACCGATGTTGAATTTCATGAACTTGAAGGGGCGCCACATGAAATTTTCTATGATTCCGTTTATAAAAAGGCGATTTCATGGTTTGATTATTATATTTTAGATAAAAATACAGATTTAAATTCAATAACGATATTGGAATTAGATTATACACCAAAATATGGCGTGTTATTCCAAGTATATTTACTAATTGCGTGCTTTTTTGTCATGGTGTTGTTTGGTTGTAGTACTTATCTCATTAAACCTAAAATATATCAAACAACTCTGCCAAAATATTTGACACGCAGTTTTGACGGTGTTCATGAATCTAAAATACCAAGAGAAACATGGTATCATAAATTATTATTAATTTTAGCATATTTAGGCATGAACGGCGTTGCATTCTTGATTATTGAATTATTTCCTATCTATTCATTAAATGATATGATGGTAACTGCTGTTCTTTCAACTATTTTCGTAGTTGTCATCTATCATTTCGGAAGTCCCGCGGATAAAAGAAATATATATCGATGGGTAAATCCAAAAGTTGCATTCGTGTGGATATTTGGAATAGTCGGGAGTCTGACGTTTTACGCAATTTTCCCTAACCTTCCCATTATCGAGGACAATATTTTAGTCGCGGGTGTGCGTTTGACTTGGTTTACTCCATTTTATACAACTGCTATTGCGGTTCAATTAATTGCAAACATATTATTCATTCGATATATGTTTTTTAGAAGGAAGAGTGCAGACGAATTGACCTATATAGAACCTATTCTTAATGGTGCTTTATTATTCGCGGGAACTATTATTTTACTGAGTAGAGACTGGCCAACTTATTTAATTATTCCAAACTACAACATTACTCTCTATTTTGTTCCAATGCTAGCAATAGGATTTGGATTAGGTTTCTTTGGCTTCAATTTCCTTGCGAGATATCTATACAAATTTTCAAAAACTTTGGTTGTTGGTTCCATTTTATCAGGTCTAATTCCCGCAATGTTTGTCGGAACGAGTTTTATAACATTTATATATTGAAAAACATAACCAAAGGAAACCTTAAATAATGTCAACCAAAATCAGAAAAATTAAATTAACACCAATCCACGTTCCCTTTAATAAAGTCGTTAGAGAGACGATGAAAGACGGCGAGGGCGGATTAGGAATGGCTATAAGGGCAGAAGAAGACTGGTTAGGTGGAGACTTTGTTATTTGCGAAATAGAAGACACCGAAGGTAATGTTGGTTGTAGTGAAGCGTTTGTTTGGTTGCCAGAAACGGGCATATCTCCCGAAGGCATTATAACGATTATCAAAAAACTTCTGCACAAATATATCGTTAATCAACCACTTGATATTTCAAAAATAAACCATCGAATGGATCTTAATCTGGCAAGAAATGAAGTTGCAAAGGGATTGATTGATTTAGCATGTTACGATTTGCTCGGTAAAAATCAAAATAAACGTGTATCTGAATTATTCACTGACTCACTGGTTGAACGAATTCCACTTGCAGCATTAGTGCCATTAGCAGACATCGAGAAAATGGTCGAATTAGCAGAAACATTTAAAGCTATGGGATATAAAGCAATTCGCTATAAATTGGGGCATTCAATAGACAATGATGTCGAAATAACAGAAGCGTTGAGAAATGCATTAGGTCTTGATTATCACCTTCGTGTTGATTATAATCAAGCATATTCTCCAGAAGAAGCCATAAAGGCAATTAACGCGATTGAACCATATAATATAGGTTATGCTGAACAGCCCGTTGCAAAAGATGACTTTTTGGGAATGGTCAAGGTACAAAAAAACGTAAAAATTCCTATAATGGCTCACGAAAGTTTCTTTTCAGTTAACGATTTCAAAGCCCTTTATAAATTGGGAGCTGTTCGAGTGTTAGGTATTAATTCAGAAAGACCAGGAGGTATTACCCGGGCGATTGAGGTCATTGATTATGCACAATCAGAAAACATAGACACAGTAATCCAC
>WJKO01000127.1 GCA_014729055.1 Promethearchaeota archaeon
GTATTTACTAATTCAGACTTATGATCTTGGTATAATTTCAACATTGGTGTTGAAAGAGAACCGCCCCAGACAGGGCTTCCCAAAAGTACTAATTGATATTCATCCAATGGGAGTTCTTTTGGATAAATTTCAGGTATGCTTTCTTTAATAGCTTCACCCATACATCGAAGTAAACCTAAAAATCCTTTACGATTCATATCATCGGTGATTTCAATCATATCTGCATTTAATCTCTTCTTCAATATTTGTGCAATACTCTCAGTTCTTCCAGTTCTCGAATAATATAAGATTAATGTCTTTTTCATTTTTCTGAACCTATAAATTAATTTTTTAATTATTATGTTCTAATATAATTAATTTAAGGTATGTATTGAACCTTTCCTAAACAATAAATCATGACGGGGATAATTGTGAAAATAGATATTATTAATATTACTTTCAGTGTATAATGTATTTGTAACTTTTTTGATTTCGATGTTCTCCTTGTATTTTTTGGTTCTACCAATTCATGAGTGGTTAAATGTAAGGTGATATAAGATCTTGGTAAAACAACAAATAAAATCACTAGAACGGAGAGAACGATTCCAATTATCGTATAATCTATAAAAAATGCTAATTCAGAGCTCCAAATAAAATTAAATGCATATTTTATCGATTGTGCACATATATAAAAATATAAAACCCACTCTAATAAGCCCAATTTAGCAATCGAATTTGTTGTATTATATTTTTCATTTTCTCTTCCACGTTCACTAACTAAGACCAACCCATCAATCGATTTGCTTTGCGGTAATCCGAGCTCTGCTTTATTGATGCCATTATTAGGAGATTCAATTTGTACATAATTGAGTTGATTTGATAGATCACAGAGAATTTTTAATCCGATAGTAATCGAAATTGATTTCATGAATTCACCGATGAAGAAATTTGTGCTAAATGTTTGGATAGTTCCTATTGCTAAAAGTAGAATGCTTAAACATATTTCTACTGGATTTTCTTGAAAAATATTTTTTGTGTTTTCTATCGAAATTCTATTTCTGTTCATATTTCTTGGTAGCGTATATCCTAACATTTCAAATATCGCACTGGCATTATTCATTTGATTCATTTCTTTCGGGAGATAGAACTGATAAGTTTCTCCGTTCCCCCCTATTTCAATAAAATTTAGCCGAGATACTAGAAAAAATACCAATGCAATTATTGAAAGTATGCCTCCAGCTAATAATAAAATGGCTGCGTCAGTCTTCCCAATTAAATCCAAGCCGTTACGAATATGGGCTTCTGTAATATTGAATAATAGAAGTAAAACAGCTAGCCAGCGCCATGGATTTGATTCATGTTTTTTGATCATTATATATTGAATTTCGCTTGGAATTATCTTGAATTCTTGTTTTACCAGTGCTTTAGAATATAATTTCACAATCCCATCCATTTTTTCAACGTGTATTAGCTCAATTTGTAGCAGAGAATGGATTATTAGAATAATGCCGATTATTCCCGGAATTGCCCCCGCCCATATTGTAGTCGGTAGTGAATATATGAAAAATATTAATCCTTGATCACCACATAATAAAGAAATCACTAAAACAGAGATGAGAATCAATCCCGCGATTAACTTCAAATAATTACATGATATATAAGAGATTCCGTTATCCTTATCTACTTCTCGCTCATCGATCCCATCGAATCCTTCCCCAATATCATTTTCCTTGATATTTGCCATATTATCTCACCAGCCATAGATTACTTCAATTTCACCGTCAAAATTTGTAGGTGTTGATGTTATATTATAGAGTTGAGTTAACCAATACACGATGGTATAATCAACGCCCGGGCCCTCATGATAGCCACTTGGATTATGGTCTTGATAATCATATGGAGATCTCGACCATAAATAATCCGTTTGAGGGCGTTTATCAGGTGTTAATGCTTCATCTGAAACATCCTCGAATTGGAATAATGATTGCGAAAATGGATATAAAATTTTTCCCAAACCCGTAGAAAAGAAATCTAACCATTTCTGAGAAATACTATTCGTTATTCCAGTATCATCCAGAGGCACATCGCGACCTGGCAGTCTCTGACCTGCCCCATAATATCTCATCAAACAATCAATAATATCTTCAACTACGAATTGGTCTTCTTCTTCTGAATCTTGAGTGATTCCATGCAAAACCAACCACATAGTGCTGAATAAGGCAGTTCGATCATATTTTATAAGGTCATATATTCCTCCCAGATATTGCAAGTAGTTAGTTCTTAAGTAAGGATCTTGTTCTAAAAGAATTAAAATAAATAAAACTTCCCAATCGAGGAGCAAACCATAGTATCCTTGCACGAGATTAAAAATACTGGTGCTCGGATAATTTCCCCTATTGACATAATCCAGTCTGTGGGCACATCGTTCATATATTGGTCCATATTTTTCTGGATTAACCAATTCTGCAACTTTAAGATACGCCAAAGTCCAAACTCCCGAAGTGCCAATCAAAAAGAGCCCAACGTCAAGGTCAGTGCCGTTGGGATCGCCTTCTGGATCGATATACATCCATCCTCTCGATATTAAAATATCAATCATCCTTTCTACGAGCCTTTTTACTTCTGTTCTTATAGTTTGGTTATCAACCGTATAATATGTATAACCTAATCCCATTATAATGCCGTTATGCATATCTCTACTTGTATCATCAACAATTACATATTCCTCTCCCTCATAAGTTACGCGATAGTGACTACTTCGCAGGTTATTTAAGTCATATCGCAGAACATAGTCTTCAAGGGGCCAAACATAACGAGCCATCCCATCGTTAGGTGAAATATGGAGTATGAGATCGATGCCTTCTAAAACAGCGCTAATATTATACAAGGCTTGTTCAGCTAACTCACTTTGTCCATTTCGTCGATGTACAGCATATCTGCTTGCTTCTGCAACCAAATAATTTCCAGTCCATTCTGCAGAATCATATTCCGCATGGTAATATAATGGATTTCCTACTGAAGTATTGCTGTCAAAAAATGTATTCACAATCATGTTATGTGGCATGTGATATTTAGCAATATTTGTCTCATACCACATTGCCATCGAATAAAGCAATGTAGTGTTTTCCTCAAGAAAGGTGCTGGGATCTGGCGGTTGCTGGTTTAAAGCTATAGAATTATAATCCGATATTGCATGAGCATAAAATCCAATATAAGATCCAAAGAATCCGGAGCTTGAGATAATCAAAATCAGAAAAAACGTTTGAAACTTTGTGACCTTTATTCTTTGCGTGTCTTTATGAGAAATGTGCTTCATTTTCTCTATTCCTATTTTATCCTTAAGTTCCTCATATAAATTTCTAATGAAAATAGTACATTAAAATAATGAAAAATCATAAAAAAAGAAATAAAATAAAATGATTAGTTCCTAATGAAGATAATCCATTATTTCAACACAGTGACATGCCCTCTATGTTCACGCTTCTTCTTGCGCTTTTTACGTCTTATTGTAATGGTTAGAATCATAAAAACGGCAACGCCAACTGCGATTCCAATACCTAATAAAAGAGGATCTATTGGTGGATCTCCCTCATCATCCCTAGCACTAACGAATGTATTGAATCCGAACAAAAATAGCATGAATCCAAATATTGATGATAATAGTTTTGACGATCGTATGTTTTTCATTTTTTTCACCTATATAATGATAATGATCCTCTGATTTTATTTGTATGAATGAATTTTAAAATGTAATTTACCAAAAAATGCTATATTTTGCAGTAAATTTTCGAATATCTCAGATATTTTATCTATTTTGTGTTGAAAAAAATCAAAAAATGAAGATGAAAAACATAATTTTTTTATTTATTCTGGTCGAATTCGATTTAATCTTTGACCATTAGCCACCTTTGAAGGATATTGTTTAAACAATTTACCCCATCCCGTCTTATTATATTCGTTAATCCGCTTTTTACCTACTGTATTAATCCAGAATAGGTCGTGATAAATTTTTGATAATTGAACAGGACCAATTTCAAACAACCATGTATGCATTAAGGGTTCTAGAAATTTTAGTTTCCCTTTACGGACTTGTTGATCGCCCCAGATGACTAAGCTTCTGTTAACTTTAAATCCCCAATCTATATTATTAATATTAATTTCTTCCCCATCGGTATTCAGAACTTCAATTTGATCAATATCTCCGCATCCCAAACCATCTTCATGTGCTAATTCAATAAAAGGCAATTTTAAAGGTTCAAATCCCATAATTTTGGCAGCAACAGCATCAACGGCAACTTGATCGTAACCAGCCATTATCGTATTTTTGATTTTTGGTACCATACATCTAGGTCCAGCGCCATCTCCCGCTACCGTTCCATCAACGACAGCCAATATATTTGGATGGATTTGTTGTTGGATAGTAAGTAAATCAACTAACACTTCACTCATATATCTGTGAGAAAAATGTCGCCGTTTGGTTAGTAATCCAC